>JBELJW010000074.1:0-6625 GCA_042089975.1 Flavobacteriales bacterium
GCGATTCCCCAAGCTACGAATTGTGGCAAGGGGCACTGAACTCAAGGCCAAAGGAGACAAGGAGGACTTGGGCCGGTTGGAGGAAGTCATGCGCATGGTGATTTGGCACATCGACCGGTACAACGCCATTGCCGAGGACGACATCGAGCGTTTGACCAAAACCGAAGAAACCTCCCTCCTGCAGGACGCCTCCCACGACGACGTGATCGTATACGGCCCAGGTGGGCTCAAGGTCACCGCCCGAACACCCAACCAACGCAAATTGGTGGAGGCGATCCGCGACCACGACATGGTCTTTGCCGTGGGACCAGCGGGCACGGGAAAGACCTACACAGCCGTGGCCATGGCAGTGGCCGCCTTAAAGGACCGACGCGTACGCAAAATCATCCTCACCCGCCCCGCTGTCGAAGCCGGAGAAAACCTGGGTTTTCTTCCTGGCGACTTGAAGGAGAAACTCGACCCATACTTGCAGCCGTTGTATGATGCGCTCACAGACATGCTTCCTTATGAGAAGGTGGCTGACCACATGGAAAAGGGCGTCATCGAGGTCGCACCACTCGCCTTCATGAGGGGGAGAACGCTCGACAAAGCATTTGTCATTTTGGACGAAGCCCAAAACGCCACTTCTGCTCAGATGAGGATGTTCCTGACCCGGATGGGCAAGGACGCCAAATTTGTCATCACTGGAGATGGCTCACAGGTCGACCTCCCAAGAAACCAGCGCTCCGGACTCATTGCCTCCCTCAACCTCTTGGACGACGTCGCAGGCATTGCCACCATCCGACTGACTGGGGTGGACATCATCCGCCACAGGCTTGTGGGCGCCATCATTGACCGATTCGACGCCGACGATGCCCGACGTGCCGAGGAATCGGAGGCAAGAAAGGCCGCCAAGAAGGAAGAAAGGGAAGCGAGAAAGAACCTAAACAATTGATTGCATGAAAACGATTCAAAATACTGATTTTCAGTTTTCAGGACAAACAAAATCTTACCACGGAAAGGTCCGCGACATGCACACCATTGGCGAGGATTTGATGGTGGCTGTGGTTTCCGATCGGATCAGTGCATTTGACGTGGTCATGCCACGGGGCATTCCCTTCAAAGGACAGGTCCTGAATGGAGTGGCCACCCACTTCCTAGATGCCGTGTCCGACCTTGTGCCCACATGGAACATTGCCTCGCCGGATCCCAACGTCACGGTTGGGCATCGCTGCGAGCCCATCCGTCTTGAAATGGTCATCCGTGGCTACCTGACGGGCCACGCTTGGAGACAATACAAGGCAGGCCACCGGGTGTTGTGTGGCGCACCCATGCCAGAAGGCATGAAGGAGCACGACCGCTTCCCCAGCCCCATTGTCACGCCTGCCACCAAAGCAGAAGAGGGACATGACGAGGACATCGCGCCCCAAGACATCCTGGCGCGCGGCATCGTGTCGCAGGAGCTTTGGACGGAGTTGGAACAATTGACGCGGGCCTTGTTCCAGAGGGGGACAGAGATGGCCGCCAAGCAAGGGTTGATCTTGGTGGACACCAAATACGAATTTGGACTGCGCAACGGGCAAGTCATGCTCATTGACGAAATCCACACCCCGGACAGCTCCCGCTATTTCTATGCGGACGGCTATGAGGCTAGACAGGCCGCGGGCGAACCCCAACGACAATTGAGCAAGGAATTTGTGCGGGAGTGGCTCATGGAACATGACTTCATGGGACTCGAGGGACAAACCCCTCCCGTCATGGACGATGCCTTTCTCACCACGGTGACCCAACGCTATGTGGAATTGTATGAGAAAATCACGGGACGCGTTTTCGAAGGTGACCACCATCCTGATCCACTTGATCGCGTGAACAAAGCGGTGGAGGCTTGGCTCGCCCAACATCACGCCTGAAGCTGACATCATGGGGAAGCGAGGCAAGAAACCTGAGGTTTGGCACGAAGACGCCCGTGAAGCGGCCAGGACGCTCAAGCAAGGAGGCCTCTTGCTCCATGCCACGGACACTGTCTGGGGATTGGCCTGTGACGCCACCAACAACGAGGCTGTGCAGCGCATGAACGAATTGAAAACCCGCAACCCGATTCACCCCGTCTTGGTGTTGGTGGCTGAAGAAGGCCATGTCCAACAACTTGTGCAAAACGTTCCAGAGGCCGCCTGGGACTTGATGGAGCATGCCCAAAGGCCCACCACCATTGTCTACCCCAAAGGGCGCGGTGTCTCGCCTTCATTGCTTGGCGCCGATGGTAGCCTCGCGGTGCGGTGCACAAAGGATCCTTACAGTGCCTATGTCATCCGTGGACTCGGCCAACCGTTGGCCTCCACAAGTGCCAACCTCGCCGGCGGTGCAACACCGAGAGGCTTTCGCGACATTCCCTCCCAACTCGTCAATGCCGTGGACCACGTGAGCCGCCATCGACAGAATGAGCCCCGCGGGGAAGGTCAGCCGTCCATGATGGTGGCTTTTGATGCCCAAGGACGTTTCCGATTCATTCGTTCATAGTGGTCGGTGCAAGCGTAAATTTGGCCTCAGGATGATGAACCTCTCTTCCCACCTCACCCACCCCGTATTCAAGAGCATCGGAGCCTTGGCGGATGCCAAAGGACAACGTGCCTTTGTCATTGGTGGCTTTGTACGGGACTTGCTGCTCGAAAGGCCTAGCAAAGACATCGACATCGTCACAGAGGGAAGCGGCATCGATTTGGCCAGGGCCACGGCCCAAGACATGGGCATCAAGCAGGTGCATGTGTTCAAGAACTTTGGGACGGCGATGTTCCGTGCGAAAGACTACGAAGTCGAATTTGTTGGTGCGCGAAAGGAAAGCTACAGCCGTGGCAGCCGAAAGCCTGTGGTGGAAGATGGGACGCTCGAAGACGACCAGAACCGCAGAGACTTCACCATCAATGCCATGGCCATCTGCCTGAATGCTGAGGGTTTTGGGAAGCTCGTGGACCCCTTTGGTGGGGTGGACGATTTGTCCCGAAAGTGGATCCGAACCCCACTGGACCCCGACATCACATACAGCGACGACCCACTTCGCATGATGCGCGCCATCCGCTTTGCCGCCCAGCTCAGCTTTCGCATCGAAGAGGGAAGCGTGGAAGCCATTCGGCGCAACGCCAAGCGGCTTGACATCATCTCCGCCGAACGGATCCACACAGAACTGAACAAAATCATCCTCTCTCCCAAACCCTCCCGGGGCTTCAAGCTTTTGTTCAAGACCAATTTGCTTCGCCAGTTTTTCCCTGAAATGGTGGCACTGCAAGGGGTGGAATGGCGAAAAGGCGTGGGACACAAAGACAATTTTTACCACACCCTTGAGGTGTTGGACAATGTGGCCGAGCACAGCAGCTCCTTGTGGCTGCGATGGGCCGCCATCATGCACGACATCGCCAAGCCACCCACCAAAAGATTTGACCCCAAGGCAGGCTGGACCTTCCACGGACACGAAGACCGCGGCGCGCGGATGGTGCCCAAGATTTTTGGACGTCTGAAGCTCCCAATGGACGCCAAGATGAAGTATGTCCAAAAGCTGGTGTTGCTTCACCTCCGCCCCATTGCCTTGACCAAGGCCGTTGTCACGGACAGTGCTGTTCGCCGGCTCCTGTTCGAGGCAGGCGACGACATCGACGACTTGATGGTGCTTTGCAGGGCCGATATCACCTCCAAGAACGAGGCCAAAGTGGAGCGCTACCTCCGCAACTACGATGTGGTCGTGGCCAAACTGCGGGAAGTCGAAGCGAAGGACCACATCAGGAACTTCCAACCACCAGTCTCGGGCGAAGAGATCATGGCAACATTTGGCATCCCTCCTTCGAAGCCCGTGGGGGACATCAAAAACGCCATCAAAGAAGCCATTTTGGACGGCGACATCCACAACGACCCGGCTGAAGCCAAGTCGCTGATGCTCCGTCTCGGTGCAAAAATGGGCCTCAGCCCTTCCCCTTCCAGCCGTCCTTGAGTGTCACGGCTCGGTTGAAGACCAATCCTTCTGTGCTGGAAAGCTTCGCGTCTGGCGCGAAGTAACCTAGCCTTGTGAATTGCCATGTGGCCCCTGGCACGGCCTCGGCCAAAGCGGGCTCCACTTTACAGCCTTGAAGGATGTGGAGCGAATCTGGGTTCACATGGTCCATGAAATCCTTGTCCTTTTGTCCGTCGGGGTTGGAATCGAGGAACAACCTGTCGTAGAGCCTCACCTCGGCATCCTTGGCGTGGGAGCATTCGACCCAATGAAGAGTGCCCTTTGCCTTGATTCCACTGGTGTCCGAGCCACTTTTGCTCTCGGGATGGTACTCGACATGTACCTCTGTCACGTCTCCATTGGCGTCGGTCACATGGTCCACGTAGGTCACGATGTACGCACTCTTGAGCCGAACAGAACGACCCGGGGCAAGTCGAAACCACTTTTTGTTGACCCCTTCCACCTTGAAGTCTTCTGACTCAATGAAGAGTTCACGGCCAAAGGGCAGCTCCCGGATGCCGGCACTTTCATCCTCTGGATTGTTCACCGTGGGCATCCATTCGATGTCTCCTGCGGGGTAATTCACCACCACCATTTTGATGGGACGCAAGACAGCCATGGCGCGCAAGGCGGTGGCATTGAGATGGTCCCGCAGGGCGAACTCCAACAACCCAACATCGATCACATTGTTGCGCTTGGCCACCCCCACACGCTCACAAAACTCACGGATGCTTTCTGGGGTGTAACCACGGCGCCTCAGGCCACTGATGGTGGGCATTCTTGGGTCGTCCCAACCGTCCACAACCCCCTCCTCAACCAGTCGCAAGAGCTTTCTCTTGGACATGATCGTGTAATTCAAATTGAGCCGAGCAAATTCCCTCTGTTTGGAAGGAAAGATGCCGAGCTTTTCAATGTACCACTCGTACAAAGGACGGTGGACCTCAAATTCCAATGAACACAGGCTGTGGGTGATCCCTTCAATGCTGTCCGACTGGCCATGCGCAAAATCGTACATGGGGTAAATGCACCATGCATCTCCTGTTCTGTGGTGCGTCGCAAACTTGATGCGGTACATCAATGGGTCACGCATGTGCATGTTGGCATGGGCCATGTCGATTTTGGCCCGGAGCACCATCGCCCCCTCTGGATGCTTGCCTTCTCGCATCTCCCGAAACAAAGCCAAACTCTCCTCCATCGGCCTGTCCCTGAAAGGGCTCGCCTTGCCTGGCTCGGTTGGCGTTCCCTTTTGGGAGGCAATGTCCTCAGCTGGTTGGGCATCCACATAGGCATGCCCCTCTCGAATCAACTGGACCGCGTAACCAAACAAAGTCTCGAAATGGTCTGAAGTGTAACATTCACCGCCGTTCCATTCAAAGCCCAACCAATCGATGTCCCGCCGGATGGCATCCACAAAAGCGGTGTCCTCCTTCACGGGGTTGGTGTCGTCAAAACGCAAATTCACCTGCCCACCAAATTCTTCCGCCAATCCAAAATTCACACAAATGGCCTTGGCGTGCCCAATGTGCAGGTATCCATTGGGCTCAGGTGGGAAACGGGTGTGAATGCGACCTTCGTGAAGCCCGGCTTCTAGGTCCGCATCGATGAGCTGTTGGATGAAGTGACGCCGTGGTTTGGCATCTTCATCCCCCCCGGTGGGCTTGTGAGGTTGGGACTGTTCCATTCGTCAAAATTAAGGCGCACATTCGCGCCAATGAACGATTCAACTGAAGTTCGGTGGAGGCTGCGAGAAGGAAAGCGCATAGTGGGGTACGAGCGTCACATGGGAGGACGCGTATGGAGCAGCCCTGATGGACTTTGGTGGAGAGGACAGCGTTTGGCATACAGCGAAAAAGACCGCTGCTTCGGGGCCAAAGACATCAACAACCATTGGCTTTACGAGAACGACGTCGTCACAATGAAGGCCAACGACGAATCCTGGAAGCTTCTGTGCAAGGTGAGCAATTGGGTCCTTTCAAGCAAAGCATCTACCGAACCCGCCGTACCAGAAGACAGACTTTACCGTAGGGTGGGGTTTTCTTTCTCTTGACCTAACCCTTTCGCAAATAAGGACTCAAATCAAATTGATGTGGCGCATCAATTCTTCCTTGTAGGTTCGACTGATGGGGATTTCCATGTCGCCGACTTTCACCGTGTACTGGAAGGTGTCGATGTGTTGGATGCGATTGAGGTTCACCACGAAATTCCTACTCACTCGAACAAAGCGGTCAGCGGGTAGCTTTTGCAGCAGGTCCTTCAACGATGCCTTCACGTTGAATTTGCGGTCACGCACCTGAAGCGCGCTGTACTTGCCCTCAACTTCAATGTAAAGAATGTCGTCAAGTGGCACTTTGCGAAGCTTGTTGCCAACTTTGGTGTAAATGTGCTCATGGGCATCTGAAGGCGTTTTGATCCGACGGTCCACCAAATCGATGACTTCCGAGACAGACATGCCTACGTCACCTGTGTCAGGACCTTGACCTGCATGACCATTGCCGTTGCCATTGCTGTGACCGTTGCCATTGCTGTGTCCGTTGCCATTGCCATTGCCGTTGCCATTGCCGGCGATGCCTACTGCCAAGGATGTTGGAATGGAGATCAAGGAATCCACAACCATCAGCTTGCCAGCGGCAATCGCCGCGTCGGTGAATTCGTTCCAAGCTTCGTCCTGTT
>JBELJW010000074.1:6725-9271 GCA_042089975.1 Flavobacteriales bacterium
AGCTTGCCAGCGGCAATCGCCGCGTCGGTGAATTCGTTCCAAGCTTCGTCCTGTTGCCCCACCATCAAAACCAAGTCGATGTCGCCTCTCACGAGCGACAATGCAGCAGTCAGAGCAGAGTCAGTACGTTGGACGTCACACCCTGAGCGAGCAAGTGCGTCGAGAAGTTCGTTTGGAACTCCGACGCCGATAATCAAGAGTGTGGTGTTTTTCATGGGGAGGGGTTATGAGATGAACACTCGACACCCCCACAAGTTCGCTTCATGCACCGCGAGGGCATAAAGCACCCTTCCGAAGGCATGACAACATATCTTTGCGCCACAAGAAAGGTGCTACCGATTCGGAGTCAATATGTTGCAGCCACAGAAACCCAAGTTGAAGAGGACATCCTGACCGATGTTGTCTTGGAAGACGAATGGAATTTGGTGTTGTTCAACGACAACCACAACACCTTTGACCATGTCATCAATTGTCTCGTGGACATTTGTGGGCACGACGCCCTGCAAGCTGAGCAGTGTGCCATGGTGGTGCACTTCAAGGGGAAATGCACCGTCAAAAGCGGGGAGTACGATGAACTTGCCCCCATTTTCAAGTCCCTTTCCGAGAAGGACTTGACTGTGGAACTTAATGCGTAAATTTTCTGAATGACAAGGGTGTTGCATTGGATGTTGTTTTGTTCTCTGGCCTCCGGATGGTGGGGAGCTGACGCGTCGTTGTTTGGCCAAACCTTCACGAACCAGGCTCCTTCGTTTGGGATCCAAACCACCAATACCGGTGGAACATATGGCGCTGCCATCAGCACCGCCGATTGGGATGACAATGGTTGGCCTGACATCACCTTGGGAAGCAGCAGCGGGACATTGCGGACGTACCGAAACTTTCAAGGCACCTCTTTTACAGAACTCCCCCTGCCTTGGCATATTGAAAGTGAAATCAAAGCTCTCCTATGGGTGGACCTCGACAACGACGGGGACGACGACCTGTTTGTCCTAGAGGCTGAAGGACGTTGTGGCTTCGTTCGCAATGACAGTGGCGGTCAATTTGTCTTGGTCAGTGAAACTGGTACAGACACTGGATTGCCTCAGGCATTCACCGAGTCCGGCGGCGCTTCTTTTGGGGACATGGATGGCGATGGCGACTTGGATCTGCACATTTGCCGGTACTTGCAATTCCCACTTTTTGAGGACCATGCCAACCGCAACGTTTTGCTCCGCAACGATGGTGATTTCCATTTCACGAATGTCTCTTCTGGCTCCGGCATCGCAGACAACATCTGGCTGAGTTTCCAAAGCACCTGGTGGGACATCAATGGGGATGGACTTCAGGACATTTTGGTCATCAACGACAAGGACAATCCCAATGCGGTGCACATGAACCAGGGTGATGGCACCTTCGCCAATGCCGCCACAGACCTCAACATGGATGTGGTCATCGACTGCATGTCCCTCTCCATCGCCGACGTCGACCAAGACAACGACATGGACATCTTTCACACGAACACGCATTTTGGCGGTGATGGTTTGGGAGCCAAACTCTTGATCCGCGAAGAAGATGGCACATTCGCGGAACAAGCACAAGACCATGGCTTGGACATGGATCGGTTTTGTTGGGGGGCCGCTTGGATGGACGTCGACAACGACATGGACCTCGACCTGTTCGTTGCCGAACACGATTTCCTAGCTCCTTATGGCAACAACCTCTTGTATGAGAACCGAGGAGCGGAAAATGATTTTGACTTTGTCCCATTTTCAGCATCTACTTATGGCACGGATTACCTCAACTCACACGTCGTCGCCACAGCCGATTTTGACAAAAACGGATGGGTGGACTTCGTGGTCCACAACATTGGCAACCACGTTGTTCGCATCTGGATGAACGGAGGGGCCAACAATGGCTTTAGCAGTGTCACTTTGGGGCTGGAAGGCACGGTCAGCAACCCCAATGGCATCGGCGCCAAAATCACCTTGCAGTCTGAAGAGGTCCAGCAAGTGCGCTTGGTGCATGCCGGGGAAAACTACCTGTCCCAAGAAAGTGAGTTCGAAACGTTTGGTTTGGGGGAAGCATCCTCATTTGAGTCTGTTCAAGTGCAATGGCCCTCCGGAGTCGTAGATGTTTTTGATGCAGGCTCCCACCAATTGCTTTCTGGGCAGCAACATGTGTTGCGCGAAGGACACTCTCCCTGTCCACAGGTCACAATCGAACATGTTTCTTGTTCTCCTCTTTGGTGGCCAACTGTTCCCGACGTTCATCCATCCTTCGAACTTTTTTGGATCTCTGAAAATGGATTGGATTTGGCGGCCTCAAGCCAGCAACCCATTTGGAATTTGGCAACCGGTGACTTCACGATGTCGGCGACATGGAATGGCCTGGAAATGTGCGAAGTCCATTACATCGTCAATTTTGAGCCCCTGCCTGGTGATTTTGATGTCGATGGTGCCATTGGCACAAGTGACCTACTGGTCATGCTTTCTTCCATTGGATGCACAAGCGAATGCATTCAGGATTTCAACGCAGATTTGAGCGTCACAGTGATGGACTTGTTGATT
>JBELJW010000075.1:0-9169 GCA_042089975.1 Flavobacteriales bacterium
CATCACCTCTGCAGATGAAGCCCGTTGTGCATGCAGCAGGGTGCCGATCAGCACAGCGCCCATGGCCCAGCCCCGCGCACGGCCCAGCCATGTGTGGGAGGTTCCCGTGAGGTGACTTTGCCCAAAATGCCAGGAGGAAAGTGCCAAAAACGCCCAAGTGGCAGGCACCGGCATCCAAACGAGCCAACCTGCGAAGGCCCCCAGGCCCAGCAGGTAGGGCCCAACAAAACGCCAAGGAGCCGTTTTGGCGGATTGGCCCAGGGCGTGATGGTACGTGATGTGGTCCACGGCGCCATGAGGCAACCCCACAGCGACAAAAAGCGCAAGGCAGACCCCCCAAGTCCATAGGGCATCTGTCACCAGCCAAGGGCCCAAAGCTGCGCACAGCGCGGCCACGATGGGCCCAGTCCATGGCGAGATGAAGGGGAGAGATTTGGCTTGCATGTCTGGGGGCAAGAAACAAAAAAAAAGGGCCGGAAACACTTGGTTTCCGACCCTTCACAGGTCACGATTTCAGAATGAGGGTACTGGGGATTACTTGTCGCTAACTGCGAGAGAGTAGATCACCAAACCGAAACCGATTTTGTTGATGGCGTCGCCGATGTTGTAGACCACGTCCATGTTCAATGGAAGCACGTCAACAAAATCGTACCAGCCTGAAGTGCCGATCATGTAACCGAGTGGGTAGATACCCCAACCGATCAACACAAACTTGCACAGAATGCCGTGTGCCTTCTGAACAGCAGGGCTAGAAGCGTTCGCCAACTGCTTGGCTTCACCTGCGTAGATCAAGTACACGATGTAGAAATAGGCCAAACCAGAAACCAAGCCCCAAACGGCTGGTCCAGATCCGTCCATGTAGACGGCTTCACCGAAGTAGCCCGTGACGAGCATCACCACAGATGCACCGATCAACTTCCAAAGGAGGTCGGTCTTGGCGCCTGCAGCCTTCAAGATGAGGTAGAACTCCACGCACATCAGTGGTACGGTGAGTGTCCAGTCGACGTAGCGGAAGAACGTTGGTGACTCACCAACGCTTGCCCAGTAGTCGCGCATGTAGAAATAGTGAACGGCGGCGATGAAAGTGATCAAGCCGCTCACGAGAAGTGAAGTTTTCCACTTGCCTTCCACGGAACTCATGGAAAGGAAGAAGAACGCAGACGCAGCCATCATGGCCATGCAGCCCACGAAAAAAGTAAAGCCGACGTAGTCGTCCGAGGCCATGGCCTGAACTGCCGAGAGAATGGTAGAAATCATAACTTAAGATTAGATGAGAACATAGAAATGTGTCCTGTGAACACAGCTACAACCGAGCGAGGTTCCATTTGTTCAATGGTTTTTCGCTTTTTTTTGCATTTCATATGGTGACTCATGCTCTCTGGCGCGAAACCTGTACCGATTTCAAGTGTTTTTCTTGTTAAAAATCAACAAGTTGGCCCCATTTTGAGCCGAGCGTTGGGCAGAGGTCAGAGTGCCAAAAAAAGTTCAGAAAGTCGGTGGGTGGGCATCCCCATGACCGTGTAAAAAGAACCCTTCATGTGGGTCACCCCCACGAGTCCCATCCAATCTTGGACACCGTAGGCCCCGGCCTTGTCCATGGGGGAACCACTGGCCACGTACAAGTCAATGAAGGCGTCGGTCAGCGGGGCGAAAGTGACTTCGCACGTGTCCAAGGCACTTTGGGTGCCCCCTGCCAGGGTGGTCACGGCCACGGCAGAAGCCACGGTGTGGGTTGCGCCGCTCAAAGCGTGTAGCATTTCCTTGGCGTGCGCTTCCGAGCCGGGCTTCTCCAACACCTTGCCTTCGAGCACCACCACCGTGTCGCCCGTCACAAGTACGTCGTCCGCCTCAAGCACGTCATGGTAGGCCAAGGCTTTTTTTCTCGCCACGTATTCAGCCACCTCTGGCCCTTCGATGCTCGAGGGCCATGATTCGTCGACATCCCTTGCCAAGCAATCCACGTGAAGCCCCAACATGGCGATGAGTTCACGTCGCCGCGGGCTTTGGCTCGCCAGAACGATGCGTCGGTGCGCGAGATGGGGGAAGAGCGTGGACTGGGGCATGTGCGAAACGTGAGAATTCCGTGCAAAAGTAGCACCCACTCGGGACGCTTGACGCGGGTCGCCCTCGATACATTTGCCCCATGCAGGAAAGGATTTTGATTCTCGACTTTGGGTCGCAGTACACTCAACTGATCGCCCGTCGCGTGCGCGAGCTGAATGTCTACTCTGAAATCATTCCTTGGAATGCCTACCAAGGCCTTCCCGAAGGATGCAAGGGGGTGATCTTGTCCGGCAGTCCGCGCAGCGTGCGCGACGCAGAGGCTCCGGACCCCGATTTGTCAAGCATTGTGGGGCATGTGCCTTTGCTTGGGGTGTGCTACGGCGCACAGTATTTGGCCCAAACCCAAGGAGGCAAGGTGGAGGCGAGCGACACGCGAGAGTACGGACGGGCGCACCTGGCGCAATTGAATGAAGAGGACGACTTGTTGCGTGGCATGACGGCCGGCTCCCAGGTATGGATGAGCCACGGGGACACGATTTTGAGCATTGGCGATGGCTACGAAGTGATTTGCAGCACCAACGATGTGGAACATGCAGGGTTCCGCTCCAAGACCCAACAGGTGTGGGGCATCCAGTTCCACCCCGAGGTGTGGCACAGCACAGAAGGTCCCATTCTGCTCAAGAATTACGTCATGGGCATTTGCGGCTGCTCGGGATCTTGGACCCCGGACAACTTTGTGGAATCCACAGTGGCGGACTTGCAACAACAAATTGGGGACGAGGACCGCGTGATTTTGGGCTTGAGTGGTGGGGTGGATTCGACGGTGGCGGCGGAGCTCTTGCACCGGGCCATTGGGGACCGGCTCCACTGCATTTTTGTCGACAACGGCTTGCTTCGGAAGGATGAGTTCGATCAGGTCTTGGTGGACTACGAAGGCATGGGCTTGAACGTGCGTGGCATTCGTGCAGGCGATCAGTTCTTGGAGGCGCTCGCCGGGGAGTCCGACCCCGAGACCAAGCGCAAGGCCATCGGCCGTGTCTTCATCGAGGTCTTCGACGAGGCTTCACAACAAGTGGAAGGGGCCCGTTGGTTGGGCCAAGGGACAATTTATCCAGATGTCATCGAATCGGTGAGTGCGACAGGCGGACCGTCTGCCACCATCAAAAGCCACCACAACGTGGGGGGGCTGCCCGATTATATGAAGCTCGAAGTTGTCGAGCCGCTGCGGCTTCTTTTCAAAGACGAGGTGCGCAGGGTCGGAAGGGCCATGAACATCAAGGAACGCATTTTGGGGAGGCATCCGTTTCCCGGGCCGGGGCTCGCCATCCGCATTTTGGGCGACATCACAGCGGAGAAGGTTCGCGTCCTTCAGGAGGTGGACCACATTTGGATCCAAGGCCTCCGAGACGCAGGATTGTACGACGATGTTTGGCAGGCGGGGGCCATTTTGCTTCCCGTCCAAAGCGTCGGCGTGATGGGCGATGAGCGCACCTATGAGAATGCTGTGGCCTTGCGCGCCGTGAGCAGCACCGACGGCATGACCGCGGATTGGTGTCACCTGCCTTATGATTTCTTGGCGAAGGTGAGCAACGACATCATCAACAAAGTGCGTGGAGTGAACAGGGTGGTCTACGACATCAGTTCCAAACCCCCTGCGACAATCGAATGGGAATGAACCAACACCACACAGCCAAGGCCTTTGCGCTGTCTCTCCTCTTGGTCCTTTCGTGGGACTTTGGTGGCAGGGCGCATGCGCAAGGGATCTGGGGGGATCCTGTGGACTCTGGAAGGGTGGACACCCTTGAGTATTTGGTCATTCTTCCTTTTGGCCTTCAAGTGGACACGGTGGCTGGAGGGGAGTTGCCCCGACGCGCGCAGCGTTTGCGGGAAATTGCCTTGGCGCACCTGCATGGAGTGGAGCTGGCGGCAGGTCAATTGGCTGAGGCCGGAGTGCCCGTACACCTCGAAGTGGTGGACGAAGTCCCAGATTCTTTGGGGAACCTTCAATTTTCCAACCTTCAAATCGCAAGGGCGGACATTGTGGTGGGCCCATTGATGCGCGAAAATGTGGGCGTGGCAGCCCCCAAGGTGGACCGGTTTGGTCGCGAGCACGTCTTGCTGACGGAACAGCCTGAGCGATACGTGGAGCGTGGAGGGGCGGTTCGTCAAGCCGTGGCCTCCGAATGGGCGATGGCCGAGCGGTTGGCCGAATGGGTGTCGGCGGCACACGACACCGACCGTGTCATGCTCGTGGTGACTGGAGGCAGCGATGCCGACTTGGAGGCGCATTTCGAGGCCAAGTTCAATGCAGCTCAACGCGCCAAGTGGACGCTTGAGGGCGACTCGTTGAGGTTTGCATTGATCGACACCGTGACGGCGAGTTCACGTTCTGTCGGGAGGCTGGCGGACCATGTGACGCCCTACGCGCGCAATGTGATTGTGTCCGTGGCAGGGCGTTCATCGCGCTCGATGTGGGCCGCTTTGCAAACGGCACTTCAGATGAACGACAGTTCCGACTTCGTCTTGTTTGGCCATCCTGAATTGGCGGAAATGCCCTTTGTGGAAGGCGGCTTGATGTCGCGTTGGCATGTGACCCTGCCTCTTTTTGGCCAGGTGCAATGGGGAGATTCATCCTTGCGCGCTACCCTTGAAAAGTACAGGGCCTTGACAGGAAGCGAGCCGGGAAAATATGCGCGAATTGCCCATGATGCGGTGCTGGACGCAGGTGTGCGACGCCATCCCCACGTCAAGGATTGGGTGCAGCCCTTGCTCACTCCATTGGTTTGGCATCAGCGGGAGGAAGGTGGGGCGTGGCACAACGAGACATGGACCTTGCACCGGTTCAATGAATTGGAATGGGCGCGCCTCGACACGCTGCCTGCTGTGGCACCTTTTGTGCCGAGGCTGTTTTGGGACCCAGAAACAGAGGAGGTCATTCCGGTGCCAGCGGAGTACAGGAACTTGTTCCCCGACACCTACGCACCCGATGGGTCCCTTCGGGATCCTGAATGAACGGCGTTGTGCTCAGATCCGGTTGTCGATCATGTCGACACCTGGATGCTTTGACTTGGGAAAGATGAACATCTCAGGCGTGACCTTCAAGGTGGTGGAGAAGGAGGTCACGGTGTAGGTGACATCACTTCCCTCACGTCCTTTCATGACAATGCGTGTCACTTCCATGGCAGCATCGTCCACAAACAGCTGCAAGGTGTGGTAGGGCTTGTTTTCCCCGGCGTAGAGGTTCACGTGGGCGCAATCCTTCCCTTCGACCTGCGCCCTGCCCATCCATTCGCGCCGGAAGTCTTCCTCCCAGACAGTGAAAAGTTTGGAGGGGTCCATGCCTTCTTCGCGCATCGTCTCCATGTCGTCGACGTAGCACTCGTTCATTTCAGGTTCGAAGGTCCACACGGTTTCTCCGTCGCTGTAAATGACATAGTCTCCAAGGTGGAGGTGGAAGCGGTCGCCTTCGATTTGGACCATGCCCGTCTGGGTCAATTCAAAATCGTTCTTCAGGTCCACCAAGGTGCTGGAGTAGGCGATTTCGTACGCGCTGTAGGTCTGGGCCTTTTCACTCAAGCGGTTCAGCAGGACGTCGGGGTCCTGGGCGTGAAGGGTGGGGGAGGAGGCAAAGCCCATAGCCAAGCCAAAAAGGATGAAGGAGATCTTCCGCATGGGACAAATTTACTCGGTTGTTGTCGAGCTTGACTGCAACATCTGTTCCAAACTTGCTTCGTCGGGCACCAAGACCTTTCTCGCCTTGCTTCCTTCGAAGGGTCCGATGATGCCGGCCGTCTCCAATTGGTCGATCAATCGACCTGCGCGGTTGTAGCCCAGCTTGAGCTTTCGCTGTAGCAAAGACGTCGAGCCTTGCTGGTGCAGCACCAAAACCCTGGCGGCATCTTCAAACATGGGGTCGCGCTCATCGTCTTCGAGGGATCCACCAGAACCGCTGGCCTCCGCGGGAGGAGGCGGGAGGGTGTACGAGGTGGGGTAACCTTGCTGCGAGCCGATGAATTCGCAGATTTCTTCGACTTCAGGGGTGTCGACAAATCCGCACTGCAGGCGGATGAGGTCGTTCCCCGTGCTCATCAGCAAATCCCCTCTTCCAATGAGTTGATCTGCGCCTCCTGCGTCGAGGATGGTGCGCGAATCAATTTTGGAGGTCACCCTGAAGGCAACCCGCGCAGGGAAGTTGGCCTTGATGGTGCCCGTGATGATGTTCACCGATGGACGTTGGGTGGCGATGATGAGGTGGATGCCAATGGCCCGTGCCAATTGGGCCAGGCGGGCAATGGGGGTTTCGACCTCCTTGCCTGCCGTCATGATCAAATCGGCAAACTCGTCCACCACCAAGACGATGTATGGCATGTAATGGTGGCCCTGGCTGTGCAATTCCGAACCGTTGTCTGGGTGGCCAGATGCCGCACCAGGAATGATTTTTCGCTTGATGAACTTGGCGTTGTACTCCTTGAGGTTGCGGCATTGGGCAGCCTTCAGCAGTTCGTACCTCTGGTCCATCTCCACGCACAGGCTGTTCAGCGTGGACACCACCTTTGAGGTGTCGGTGATGATGGCATCTTCACTGTCCGGGAGCTGTGCGAGGTAATGGCGCACAATCTTGTTGTAGAGGGTGAGTTCCACCTTCTTGGGGTCCACCAACACAAACTTCAACTGGGACGGGTGCCGACGGTAGAGCATGCTCACAAGCATGGCATTCAGGCCCACCGATTTTCCTTGGCCAGTGGCACCGGCCATGAGCAGGTGCGGCATTTTGGCCATGTCGAACACGTAGGTCTCGTTGCTGATCGTCTTGCCAAGGGCAATGGGCAGGGCGGCATCTGAATTCTGAAACTTGTCGCTGGCGATCAACGTCCGCATGCTTACTACGTCGGGGTTGGAGTTGGGCACTTCGATGCCGATGGTGCCCTTCCCTGGGATCGGAGCGATGATGCGGATGCCAAGTGCGGCAAGGCTCAGGGCGATATCGTCTTCGAGGTTCTTGATTTTGCTGATGCGGATCCCTGGAGCGGGAACGATTTCATACAACGTGACCGTCGGCCCAACTTCTGCAGTGATTTTGCTGACTTCGATTTTGAAGTTGGCCAAAGTTTGGAGGATGTTCTCTTTGTTTTGCGTCAACTCCTCGTCCGTCACCCGGTGCTTGCCGTCCCCATGGTTGACAAGCATGTCGAGGTTGGGGAGCTGGAACCTTCCGAGGTCAAGCGTGGGGTCGTACTCTTCGCCAAATTCCTCTGACAGGTCTTTCAATTCTTCGTTGCTCAAGGTCTCTTCCTCTTGAACTTCCTTCACCTCAAACTCCACCTCGTCTCCAACGGGAGCCTCAACTGCGGGGGGCTCATAAGTTTCTGGCTCCGGCTCTGGTGCAGGCGTGGACACCGGTTCATTCACCAGTTCGGGCGTTTGCACCTCAAAGGGGACATCTTCGACAAGCTGCTTCGCAGCAGGCTCGACATCCGAGGCGGTTGGGTCCTGTGTGTCTTGAGCTTCTGCAGAAGGCGCCTCCTGATCCTCCTCCGGCGCTTCCTCCTCTGAAGGAGCATCCCGCTTGACCAAAAGGTTCGCAAATGCGGAGGTCGGTGGCTTGCTGTCAGCGTTGGGGCCCTCGGATGAAGATGCCGCTTGTTGCACTGCCGCCTCGTCTTGGGCGTCCTCCTCCATCATGGCCTCCTCTCCAGAATTGAACCAGGCACCCACCCTGTGCCCGATGCCCTTCCAAAGGCTCGGCGCATTGAAGGCCATCATCACGGCGACGGTGATGATCAGGAACACAGCCGAGCCAGTGAATCCAGCAACGTGCATGGACTGCCCAAGGAGCCACAGACCGCTCGCACCAATGATGTGGTCGTCGAGGGCGCTCGTGGCCAAGGCGACACCTTCAGGGGTGGTTTGGGTGAGGAAGGCAAGCGTCCAAGGGGCGAACAAAGCCAAAAAAGCCGTCAGGCGAAAGGTTTTGGCCAAGGGGAGGTAGCTGCGCTCCGTCAACCAGCGAAGGCCCAAAAGCCCCAGCAGAAAGGGGATGCCCAGGGCGCCTGCACCCAATCCTTGCCGCCCAAAGAAGAAGCCAATGTGGGCCCCCAGACTTCCGAGGATGTTGTGGTAAGCCTCCGGCGCATCTGGGTTGGCTGCGTTTTGGATCAATCGAATGTCCAGTCGGCCGGTCACAAACGAGGAGAGGATGCCGAGGGCAAAGACCAAAGACAGGGCGAGGGACACGAGTCCGGCCACCGTACGGATCCGTTCATCTCCCCAAGCCTCTCTGGCCTGTCGGATGCCAGGAAGGGTGGTCCACCAAACCGCCTTTGGGCCAGCCTTTTTTTTGGCAGCCGATGCATTTGCAGTGCGCTTTTTGCGTTTGCCTTTGCTTCCGGTGGAGGGAGATTCGGGATCTTTGTCGGAGAGTAGGGTGTTCTTCGCCATGGGTTCTACGAATCTAAACGCCCAACAAGCGTGGGGATTGTGGGGCAGAAAGGCTTCTTCACGCAAGGGTGTGCAAAAGGCGTTGCGCCAAACGGGAGAATTCGCTATCTTTGCAAACCAATTCTGGAAACTATGGCGAAGAAAGGAAACCGCGTTCAAGTGATTTTGGAGTGCACCGAGCACAAAGAATCTGGCATGCCAGGCACGTCACGATACGTCACCACGAAGAACCGCAAGAACACCCCCGACCGCATGGAGGTGAAGAAGTTCAACCCCATTCTTCGTCGGTCCACTTTGCACAAAGAGATCAAGTAACCAGTCGTTAACCCCTGAAATTCAGCAACTATGGCTAAGAAGACAGTAGCATCGCTGCAGACCGGAGGTGGTCGTCAGCACACGAAGGTGATGAAAATGGTGCGCAGCCCGAAGACGGGTGCTTACATGTTCAAAGAAGAGGTGGTGCACAACGACGATGTGAAGGCTTGGTTCGCCAAGAACTGAGGAGACATCACTCCCAATCAAAGCATTCGGATGGGCTGGTTTCCTCGTGAATCCGGCCCATTTTTTTGTTCATTTCACTCAATCCAACCCCACTGATGGGATTTTTCAACCGCCTGTTTGGCTCCGAGAAGAAGGCCTCCCTGGACCAGGGCTTGGCCAAGTCCAAGCAGGGTGTTATGGAACGCATTTCTCGGGTGTTCACCGGGAAGCGTCGCATCGACGACGA
>JBELJW010000002.1:0-43697 GCA_042089975.1 Flavobacteriales bacterium
GATGGCAGATTCTGCCTTGAAGACCTTTGCCACGCGCAATGGGCGTGAAGTGTTGGAAGGTCGGGGGATCCTTCCCGATGTGGAAGTCGCTGCCCCGGAACTCTCCTACGTTTTGGCAGGATTGCTGGAAAAGCATGTCCTGTTTGACTTTGCCGTGGAAAAACGCGACGCCCTTGTGGCACCTGACAACGCCTCAGAATTTGGCTTGACCGAGGAGGTCTGGCGAGAGTTTGTGGAGCACGTGTCGTCCTTGGACGAGGTCCCCTACGCCTCGGGCACCTTCAAAGCCTTTGCTGCGCTGGAAGAAACTGCCCAAAAAGAACGCTTGGCCCAAGACAATGTCCAAGCACTCGACCTCTTGAAGGAAGGGCTACAAGCAGACGTCGCGGCGGACCTCTCTCGTTACGAGGCCTCCATCCGAAAGGCCCTCGAGCAAGAGTTGGTGGTCCATCTCTACAATGCCACGGGTCGCTACCAGCATGGGTTGATGGTGGATCCTGTCTCCCTTTGGGCCGTCGCCTTGCTCGAATCCAATGAGGCCGCCCGCATCCTTGAAGGTCCGCTGAATCGGTGATGGATTGGCCTCGGATCTTTCGAGGGAGTTCTTTGGGGTGGTTCCTGCTCATTTGGGGCACACCTTGGTCGCATGCGGCCATGTCACTTGGCGTGGCATGGACAGGGTTTGTAGCCGTCAAAACATGCATCCGTCAACCCTCCAAGAGGCAACTTACAAGACCACTGAAGTGGCTTGGGCTGATGTTGTTGTGGCTCACGGCGAGTCTGGCGTGGACCGAGAACTTGACGTGGGGCTTGCGACTGTTGGGCTTGCAATGGCCCCTGTGGGTGCTCTTGGCCGCCTGGCATGTGAGTCCACTGGGAACAGATGATGGACAAACCGCCCGCCGGTGGGTCATGGGCAGCGCGATGCTGGCCATGTCGGGAGCGTTGGCGTGGGGCAGCCTCCAATGGCTCCAAGGTCACCCATTGGAGGGGAGGGAATGGTCGCCTTGGATGTCGCACATCCGGCTTTCGCTCTTTGCTGCCCTCGCCATGGGCTGGAATGCCAAGGTGGGTTCGGGCAAAGAGCTCGGCCTTTTTGGATTGGTTTGGGGAGGCTTCACCCTGGCCACTGGCTCCCTGACCAGTGTCATGTTGGTGCCTTTGACCCTTGGTTGGGTGTTGTTTCAACGGTCTGCCCCAGGCCAAAGGCCCATTGTGCTGTCCATAGGCCTCGTGGGAACATTGGTGGTGGCAATGGTCATGGGCCATTGGCTTCGGCCTGTGCCCCTCCCACACGACGGGTTGCCTTCCCACACCGCATGGGGCAATCCCTATGTCCATCAACCTGAACGCGTGCTCTCCGAAGGAGGCCACCGGCTTCATGTGTTGATGTGTGAGAAAGAGTGGGCAGAGGCTTGGCGCCAAGTCAGCCAAAAATCCCTTGATGAACAGAATGCCTCAGGCTACAGCATACGGCCAAGGTTGTTGCGGTATTTGACCTCCAAAGGATGGCCCAAAGACGGAGAACACATCGTTCAATTGAGCCCAATCGAAGTGCAGGCCATTGAACAAGGGGCCACCAACGTAAGGCCACGCAGTGGGCTCTCCCAAAGGCTGCACGCCTTCCGATGGGAATATGAAACTTGGCAGGACGGAGGAAATCCCTCCGGACACAGTCTCTTTCAGCGTTTGGAGCATTGGCAGGCAGGGTGGCATGCCTGGAACGAATCCCTGTTGTGGGGGGACGGCATCGGGGACGCAGAAGCGTCGATCCAACGCAGTTACTTGGCGCTGGACACCCCGCTGTCAGAAACGTTTCGCCACCGCGCGCACATGCAATACCTCACCTTGGGGATGACTGGAGGCTGCATGGCATTGGCGTTGTGGCTTGCCTTCGCCTTGAGTTGGTCCTGGCGATTCCGGGACCATGCGGTTGCGCAATGGTCCGGGCTCTTGGTCGCACTGAGCTTCCTCTTTGAAGACACGCTAGAAACCCAAGCAGGCGTTGTCGTCGTTGGTTTGGCTTTCGCACTCGGCAGTCACGCATTCAGCACAAGTGCCCGTCACTCACGAAGGACGAGCTGACGCATTGCGTCCAGAACCTCCTGCTCCCCAATCTGCAACCCCCCTTCCTCGTCCAATGCCGATGTCGCCAAAACATGGGCTTTGCCCAGCGGCGCCCAACGGGCCGCCCAAAACGGTGCCTTGTCTCGGTAAAGCCCCACCACTGGCGTGCCCAACGCCGAGGCCATATGCAAAGGCCCTGTGCTGGAGGCAACCACCACATCCACATGGCCAAGTTCAGCCAAGAGCTCAGAAAGGTCCCATTTGCCGACCGCATCGACCAAGCCCGAGGAAGAGGACAAGCCGGCAAGCCAGTCTTCCAACGGAGGGCGTTCACGCAAGGTCCCTGTGACCACCACCCGCCACCCGTCCGCCAAAAGCAAATCGGCAAGTGCCTGAAACCGAGGCACGGACCATCCGTTGGCAGACCCATGGTTCCCAGGATGCAGCAAGGCTGTAGGGGCCTCACTGACTTCTGACGCACCTGAGACAGGAGAGGGCCACCCCACCAAAGACGGCCAATCGCTTGGCTCAGGGAAGCGCCACGCTGCGGGGACGTTGAGCCCATGGAGCAGCCTCAATCCCTGCAGCGTTTCATGCACGGGACGACGTCTTCGGCTGTTCCACATTCGGACATTGGCATGCCAAAGCCCCGACCATCTCCGCCCTGTGGCCACGCGGACCGGAACGTCGCATTTTGCAGCTGCAGCCATCAAAGTCGGCTCTGGAAAAGCAAACACCACCGCATCCAAATTTTGCAACCACGACAGGGCATTCCCTTCGTCCTCTGGAGACCATGTTTGGACTTCATCTACGTGTTGAGACATGCTTGCCAACGCGCTCGCATACGGCCGGCACACCCAAATGACTTCCATGTCGGGTTGATGCCACTTCAAAGCCCCGGCCAAAGGCAAGGTCAAAACATTGTCCCCCAATCCATCTGTGCGCACCACAGCCACGCGTTTCAGCGGTCGACGGCGGTCCAATGCCGACACTTGCCGCCATTTCCAAAAGGCCGCCAGTGCACTCCATCTGGCAATGTCCCATCCCGTGCGTCCATCTCTCCATCCCGATTGGACCCCAAATTGCTTGGTCCACTGAAACACCGCGCGGGCCCATGGCTTGATCCATGAGCTCTTCGCGCCCTTGCGCACGGCGTCTCTTGCCCCAAGCATCGAAAATTGTGCCAGCTGCCTCCAATGGTCAGGACGACGTGCATAGCTGAAGTGCAACAGGTCCGATGCCATCGGCACCACCCTTCCCCCCGCGCTTGGGAGCCACTCCTCATGGAGCACCACCCCTGGTGCGGAGGTTTGCCACGCCCCCGCTCCTTTTCGCCAAAGTCGGGTTTTTCGGTCGGGGTACCAGCCGCTGTGGTGCACCCATTGTCCGCAGTAAGAGGTTTTCCGAGGCATGGACCATGCCACATCATGTTCCTCCAAAGTCGACACATCTTCCTTCCAATGCTTGATTTCCATTTGCAGGTCTTTGCCCAAGGCCTCGTCGGCATCCAGGCTCAGGACAAAAGGATGGGATGCATGCTGGGCGGCCCAGTTTTTTTGGTCTGCATAAGAGGTGAAGGGACGGGAAAGAACCTTGGCGCCAAGGGACATGGCCAGATCCTGGGTGCCGTCGGTGGAGCCAGAATCCACCACCACAACTTCATCCACAACGCCCACAAGGGATGCCAAGCACCTTGGAAGGTTCTCAGCTTCATTGTGGGCGATGATGACTGCACTCAGCACAATGGCGAAGGTAGTCGGGAACGGGGGTTTTTGTGGAAAACCTCTCGACCTGCTCGAAGGTGCGATGGTGTAATTTTGAGTCCATGAACGTGTTGCTCATCGGCTCAGGAGGCAGAGAACATGCCCTCGCATGGAAATTGCTTCAGAGTTCCTTCCTTACCCAATTGTTTGTCGCACCAGGCAATGCTGGGACCGCGGAGTTGGCCACAAACCTCAAGGTGGATGTGAACAACCACAACGCCGTCAGCCGTGCGGTCAAAAAACACAACATTGGTCTTGTGGTGGTGGGGCCTGAAGCGCCTCTGGTGAATGGATTGGTGGACCACTTGCAGGATTGCGGGAAGCACCCAGAGTTGGTGGTCGTTGGACCGCGGGCTGCAGGCGCCCAGCTCGAGGGCAGCAAGTCCTTCGCCAAGGAGTTCATGAAGCGCCACAACATCCCAACAGCCGCGTACGGCGCATTCGACGGGGAACAGGTGAAAGAAGCTTTGGCCTTCCTGGCCAAAATGAAGGCCCCGTATGTGTTGAAGGCCGATGGCCTTGCGGCTGGAAAAGGCGTCATCATCACTGACGACCTCTCAGAGGCCGAGTCCGTGGTGAAGGACATGTTGTCTGGCGCTTCCTTTGGCGATGCCGGAAGGCGCGTGGTCATTGAGCAATTCATGGATGGCATCGAATGCAGCATGTTTGTCGTGACCGATGGCAAAGCCTACCACCTGTTGCCTTCCGCCAAGGACTACAAACGCATTGGCGAGGGAGACACAGGAGCGAACACCGGTGGAATGGGGGCCGTCAGCCCGGTGCCGTTCATGGATGCCGAGTTTCATGAAAAGGCGATCAACCAAATCATCATCCCCACCGTCAAAGGACTTGCAGCAGACGACATCCCTTACAGCGGGTTCATCTTCTTTGGGTTGATGAAGGTTGGGGGCGATCCTTACGTGGTCGAATACAATTGCCGCCTTGGCGACCCTGAAACCGAAGTAATCGTGCCCCGCATCCAATCGGATCTCTTGCATTTGTTCGAGAACATGGGGGCGGGATTGCTGAGTGAATACCACCTGCAAATCGACCCCAAAACCTGTTCTACGGTGATGCTGGTATCTGAAGGCTATCCTGGCAACTACGCCAAAGGGAAGTCGATCACCGTTCCCGAACGAATGGAAAAGGACACCCTGCTCTTCCACAGCGGCACTGGAACATCAAGGGGAAATACCGTGACTTCGGGGGGTCGGGTGTTGGCCTGTTCTGCATTGGCAGCCACACCAGAAAATGCGCTCAAGAAGAGCTACGCTTTGGCCGACGCCGTGTCATTCACCGGCAAAGCCTACCGCAAGGACATCGGACAAGACATCCTTTGAACGGCTGCCCTCACATCAAGGTCCCGTCCTTCTCGGCGCGGGAGTTGTACTTGGACTGAAGGCGCAACCAAAAGACGAGGCCCGCTCCTCCCAAGGCAATCACTCCCCAGTTCGCTCCGTCGCTGATGGGCAGCAGCAAAGTCTCAAAGGTCCATTCGATGAATTTGGCCACAGGGGTGATGATGTCTTGTGTGTTCATGGCGTTGGTTTGCGCCTCAAAAATACGCAAGGCCACGAGAAATGAAACCTTCAAGGACATGAGTGCGTAAGGAGAAGCCAAACCCTATCAGTACGTTTGCCATGAGAGCGATCCTTACCCCCTTTGCGATGTTGTTTTCCCTTGTGATTTGGGGACAAACCTCACAACATCCTTTCCCCGAGTTTTCTCAAGAGACTGTGGATCAGGCCGTCTTGGCTTGGGAACAAAATCGTTCTTCTGCCCAAGAAGAGCCATCCGTTCCTCCCCGCGCCGCCGTGGAAATGGCCGCGACATTCAGCCGCGACATGTCCATCCATTCCGTAAGGCGCGGTGCATGGAATGATGCCACGACCTGGGATTGCCAATGCATTCCTTCGTTGGACGACATGGTGCAAGTGGACCATGAAGTCGGATTGTCCGAAGATGCCTTCTGCACTTCCTTGACCGTGACGTCCTCCGGCCAAGTGTTTGATGTGGAAGACGTCACATTGACGTTGGGCGGCGATTTGGTGGCCCTTCGGCCTTTGAGCTTGGACAGAGTGCATTTGACATTCACTGGAGAAGGCATCGACCACACCGTGGCCGCGCATGCAACGGTGGCCCGTTTGATCGCCCAACCTGGAGCGTCCCTCAGCCTTGAGGGAGATGTCCTGGTGACAGAGAGGGCCACGGCCGACAATGCCACCATCACGGTGGACCCTGCTGGCAGCTTGATCTTGGGCAATGGCCCCCTGGGGCGTGCTTCAGCCTTGCGTCCAGGAACTGGCGAAATCTTTGGCTTGGTGACCCGTGAAATCATTTTGCCGGCCACCGCCAACCACGGTACCTTGAATACTGTGGAACAACGGGTTGCACTCGGCTTGGAAGGGGTCACAGTGGACCAGTTCATCGGAGACATCCCCACTTGGGGTTTTGACGGTGCCGACTCGTCGGAAGGATGGTCCAACTTGGGGTACTGGGATGTCAACTCTGCTTGGAGCTACAAGCAAATCACCTCCGTTCACGACTCTCTCCCTGTCGTCCAAGGAATCTACCTTGCATTGGCTCCTGCTGAATCCTACACGTTGACATTCAAAGGAACTTTGCCAAGCAAAGAGGTCACATTGGACGTCCCTGCAGACTTGTACCCAGCAGTTTTTGGCAACGCCCTCAACGCGCCATACAATCTCAATGCGATTGGCTCAGCAAGTGGGGACAAAGCCATCGATCTTAGCTGCTGGAACATCGAAACTTTGCAATTTGACACCCATGTCCAAGGGCACTCGACGAATGGCCTCAATGGCGTCTTGAACCCCAACACCACTTGCCAGGTCCTGCCAAGCGAGACATTGGCCATTGCGTTCTCTTCCGATGATGTGGATCTGACGGAAGGAACGAATTTTGCAGAAGAACGCGGTCGAATTGTGTTTTCTCTTTCCAACCAGTCGGGTTACTCGGACGAGGCTCTCCTGCTGCTGGCCGACAGTGCTTCCACGGGGTTCGTCTCCGCGGAAGATGGTCGAAACATCAAGTCTTGGTCTGCCTCATGTGACCTGTACTTGTTGGACGAAAACAACAACCGTATGGCGATCAACCAAGTTGATTTTGCCCGTGAAGCCATGCATTCTTACGAACTCGTGCTTGCGGCCAACAACCCCATTGACGGCGAATATTCTGTAGACGTCCGTTCGATGAATTGGACAGAGGGTTGTGTGCAGTTCACAATGGCTGGCGAGACCATAGCGCGTCCCCTCGTGGAAGGTCACTTGACCGATGTGACCCTCGATTCTCAAGCAAACAGCACCTACACCATTGGACAAGTGCACGTCATTCCTGAAGTCCGAGACATTTCGGTTTCTCCGGGATGTGAAGGGTTGGGCAGTCCAATGATCGAGGTCATCCCCAACGGGGAAGGGCCATGGACCGTGGCACTGACTGACGGCCAGGGCATCGCCTACGAAGGAGAAAGCGACAATGGATTGACGTGGGTGTTTGAGGACTTGCCCTCTGGCGAATTCATGTACGAAGTCCAGAATGAAGGCTCCTTTGTTTGTGGATCCCAGATGGGACAGCAACGTGTGATCCGTCCCACCAGGATGGTGTTTTCACACGACCTTCAGCACGACTGTGGTGAAGGAGGAGCAGCAATGGCACAGGCCACAGGTGGCTCTGGAAGCATTGCCTATGCTTGGTCCAATGGCACAGAAGGAAATGCCGTGGAAGGAGTTGAGGGAGGCGAATACACCCTGGTGGCCACCGACGACTTTGGTTGCCGCGACACCCTCCACGTGACCGTATTGACTTCTCCAGAAGTCGATGTGATGGCCGTGGATGGAGATTGCGAGGGTTTGAGCCTTTCGGCCATTGAGGTCAACAGCGACAATGCAGATGCCAAGTGGGACGTGGAGATCCTCGACGCCTCAGGCGTTGTGGTGCGCTCTGCGATGGACAGCTCCACCCCCATCTTCTTCGATGAGTTGCCAACGGATGAGTACACCGTTCAAGCCTTGGTTTTGGGCGAGTATGGCTGCGATGCCCAACGTGAGGAGGCATCCATCGTTCAGCCCATTCCCATGGCCCTTGAATTGGCGACTGTCACCCAGTGTGACGATGCCCAACTCGGATCCATTGAAGCTGCTGTGGAGGGAGGAATGAATCCAGTGATTTCCGTTTGGAATGACAACGGAACAGAGGTCGACCCAGACGCATTGTTGGCGGGTCAGTACACCGTTGAGGTCCATGATGAGGACGGCTGCACCAAGGTGTCACAAGCCACTGTAGAGATGTCTCCACAAATGGAAGTGAACGTGCTCGACGCCAGCTGTCACGGCCAAGGCGAAATTGGGTTTGCATTGGCCGGCGATGCTGGGACCACCTGGAACATCTCCGTGCAAAACGCTCAAGGAACCTCGATGTTTGAAGACGTGGCCTCCAACGGAACAGAGGAAATCTTGGGATTGGCCCAAGGCACCTACACCGTTTCCACCCAGTCCAATGCAGAGGACGGCTGTCCTGCCAAGACCACCATTGCAGCCATGGGCGAGGCTTCCGACTTGGACGTGGAGGTGCACACCACGGCCATGGAGTGTGGGGACGAGGAGAGCGGAGAAATCCAATTGACAGTCTCCGGTGCCATCGGTCAGGCGCGCATCAATTGGAGCCACGGTGCCCAGGGCACTTTCTTGGAAGGATTGTCCGGAGGGGAGTACGAGGCTGTGGTGATGGACGACAACGGATGCACCGAGGTGGTTCGTGTCCAGCTGGACGAGACCCCAACGGTACGGGCCGACTTTGTGGCCCCCACCGGTGGCTTGACCGACGGGCAAGCAGGGTCTGGCATGACGCTGAGTTTCACGAACACGTCGGAAGGAAACATCACTGGAAACACTTGGTACTTCGGCGACACCGATGAGCCCAATTACGACCACCACGCAGTGCACACCTTTGCAGAGGCCGGGGCGTACGACGTCTTCTTGAATGTTTGGAACGACCAGTGCAGCCATACGGTGCGACAGACTGTGGTGGTCAGCGCCGGCAATCACCCCACGGAAGAAGACGAATGGAGCGACGTGGTGTCGAACATTGCAGAAGGAAACCTGAGCCAAATTCAAGCCCCCACCACCACGGAAATGGGTTGGATGATGGACCTGGGTGCCGCAGCGGACGGCATGACCATGCATGCCATGGATTTAACTGGACGTGTGTTGTGCACGCCCATCCAAGCGGATGGACAGGGTCAAATCTGGGTTGAAAAAGACCAATGGCCTGCCCTGGTGTTGCTCCGTTTGGTGCACGGACCGACCCAAACTGCACGGACTTGGAAAATGGTTCGGTAAGGACGTTCAGATGAAGGAGAGAATGCCGAACTTCGTCCCATGAAGATTGGTGTAGTCACCTTCCCCGGCTCGAATTGCGACATGGACATGGTCCATGCACTGAGCCACAACCTCGGCTTCAACGTGGTGCAACTCTGGCACAAAGACAGAGATTTGCAAGGCGTTGAAGCCGTTGTCCTTCCCGGCGGTTTCAGTTACGGGGATTACCTGCGCAGCGGCGCCATCGCACGCTTCTCTCCCATCATGGAGGAAGTCATTGCCTTTGCCAACAATGGCGGGCGCGTATTGGGGGTATGCAATGGATTCCAAATCCTGTGCGAAGCGGGGCTCCTGCCCGGCACCCTGAGACACAACGAAAGCCGGAAGTTCATTTGCAGGAACGTGCACTTGAAGCCCGTCTCTCGCACCGCCCCTGTGTCCAAGGGCTGCGATCCTGACACTCCCCTTTTGGTGCCCATCGCACACGGCGAAGGAAACTACTTCATTGGTGAAGAAGGTCTGCAGTCCCTAAAAGACAACGACCAGATCCTTTTCCAGTATTGCGATGAAGAAGGCAAGGTGAATGGCATGAGCAACCCCAATGGGGCATTGATGAACATCGCAGGCGTTTGCAACGAGGGGAAAAATGTTTTTGGCATGATGCCTCACCCTGAGCGTGCGTGCAGCGAAGACCTCGCCAATGCCGATGGAAAGGCCATTTTGATGGGCCTTGTCCAGGAGGTTTTGGCCTGACGGGACGAGACCTGTTCTGAACATTTGGGACCAAAGGAAACCTGAAGGGGTTAGATTTGTTACAATCCCTCAACACCTGATTTGAACCCCATGGATGCCTACTCAGCCGGACCCTTCCTTTCACAGATTGAGGACCCCTCCGATTTGCGGAGCAAATTCAAGACAGAAGAACTTCAGCAAGTGGCCGATGAGCTCCGGCAATTCATCGTCGACGTGGTGTCGGAAAAGGGCGGACATTTTGGGGCGAGTTTGGGGGTGGTTGAGTTGACGGTTGCCCTGCACTATGCGTTCAACACCCCTCAAGACCAAATCGTTTGGGATGTGGGGCACCAGGCCTATGGCCACAAGATTTTGACAGGACGTCGCCACGACTTCCACACCAACCGCCAACACAAAGGCCTCTCCGGATTCCCCAAGAGGAGCGAGAGCCCCTACGACACCTTTGGCGTGGGCCACAGCAGCACGAGCATCAGTGCGGCACTGGGCATGGCCGTGGGCAGCCGCCACAACGGCGAACGCAGCACACAACACGTGGCCGTGATTGGCGACGGTGCCATGACCGCTGGTTTGGCCTTTGAAGGGTTGAACCACGGCGGCGTGGAAGACACCAACATGCTGGTCATTTTGAACGACAACTGCATGTCCATCGACCCCAATGTTGGCGCGCTCAAAGAGTACTTGACCGACATCACCACCTCCCATACTTACAACAAGGTGAAGGACGAAGTCTGGGAGTTGCTGGGACGGATCAGCAAGTTTGGCCCCAATGCCCAGGCGATCGCCCAAAAGGTGGAGAATGCTGTCAAGAGTGCTGTCTTGAAGCAAAGCAACCTTTTTGAATCCCTGAATTTCCGGTACTTCGGACCTGTGGACGGCCACGACGTGGAGTACCTGGCCAAGGTGATGGAGGACCTCAAGGACATTCCCGGTCCCAAGCTCCTTCACGTGGTGACGAGAAAAGGTGCTGGATATGCACCTTCAGAGGCAGGAAGCCCCACCAAGTGGCACGCTCCAGGCTTGTTCAACAAGGACACCGGAGAGATCTTGAAATCTGCAGAGGCAGCGCCCAAGCCCCCCAAATTCCAAGACGTTTTTGGACGGAGCATCATCGAGCTTGCCAAAAAAGACCGCCGCATTGTAGGGGTCACACCGGCCATGCCTTCGGGGTGCAGCTTGAAATACATGATGGAGGAAATGCCCGACCGGGCCTTCGATGTCGGCATTGCTGAACAGCACGCCGTGACCTTCAGCGCAGGAATGGCAACGCGTGGTCTTGTTCCGTTTTGCAACATCTACTCGACCTTCATGCAGAGGGCCTATGACCAAGTCATCCACGACGTGGCCATCCAAAACCTGCATGTGGTCTTCTGTCTCGACCGTGGAGGTCTCGTTGGTGCAGATGGACCCACCCACCACGGGGCATACGATCTGGCGTACATGCGCTGCATCCCCAACCTTGTGGTGAGTGCGCCCATGGACGAACAAGAACTCAGGAACCTGATGTACACCTCGTCCCAAAAACACGACGGTCCATTCGTCATTCGCTACCCCAGAGGCACGGGCTCCATGGTGGAATGGCAAACACCATTCGAAGAAGTCGAGGTGGGACGCGGTCGTCGCTTGCGCAACGGCAACGCTCTTGCCATCCTCAGCATCGGTGCCATCGGCACCCAGGCTGTCAAGGCTGCAAAAGATCTCGCAGAACGCGGGGTGGAAGTGGCGCATTACGACATGCGCTTTGTCAAGCCTTTGGACGAAGTCTTGCTCCACGAAGTATTTGGCCGGTTCAAGGATGTGATCACCCTCGAAGATGGTTGCATCCAAGGAGGCATGGGAAGTGCCGTCACGGAGTGGGCCATGGAGCACGGCTACGGCTCAAAGGTGGCCCGTCTCGGTGTGCCTGACCGCTACATTGAGCATGGGACCCAATCCGAGCTGTACGCTGAGTGCGGCTATGACGCAGAGGCCATCGTGGCCAAGGCCATGGACATGTGCCAAGCGCGGGCTGCTGAAAGCAGCGATGAAGGACTGCGAATTGCCTGACCATTCGTTGGGCTTGCTTCCTGCGTGACGTAGCTTCGGGGACATGGAAGAACCGCTTGTCAACCGAGTGCAAGAAAGTGGCCTGATTCAATTGGATTTGGAGCGTGAATTGGCGCCGCCAAAGGTGGCCACCGTCGACCTGTCCACCTGGCTAGAAGGAGGGTTTGTCCTGCGGGAAAAACACTTCCGACAGGAAGTCACGGCATGGGATGCCACCCCTTACAAGGACCATGTGGTCGCCATGGATTGCTCCACCGATGCCATCCTCCCCGATTGGGCGTGGATGCTTGTGGCCCAGAAGCTCTCCACCGTAGAGGCCATGGCCATCCATGGCCCATTGGAAAGGGCACAAACAGAGGCTTGGAAAGTCGCCGTCGAAAGGCTCGATTTGGAGCGCTTCAGGGAAGAGCGGCTCATCGTCAAAGGCTGCGCCAGCGCTGGCGGCCCAGGAACGTTGGTGGCCTTCACCCAAAAGGTCAGCCCCATCGTCAAAAGTCTCATGTTTGGTGAGGCCTGCAGCGCTGTGCCCATTGTCAAGAACCGCATCTCATGATCACGCCTCCTTCCGACAAAAAATTGTTTTTGGTGGATGCCTATGCCCTCATTTTCAGAGCATACTACGCGTTCATCAAGAACCCCCGCATCAACACCAAGGGGATGAACACCTCTGCCGTTTTTGGCTTCACGAATGCATTGATGGAGGTCATCAAAAGAGAGGAGCCCACGCATCTCGCCGTGGTGTTCGACCCTCCTGGACCCAACCTTCGCAACGAACAATTCGAGGCCTACAAGGCCAACCGCGACGAAACCCCCGAAGACATCAAACTCAGTGTGCCTTGGATTGTCAAAGTCCTCGAAGGACTCAACATCCCAGTGCTTCAGGCGCCTGGTTTCGAGGCCGATGACCTGATCGGTTGTTTGGCCAAGCGCGCCGAAAAGGAAGATTTCGATGTGTTCATGATGACCCCCGACAAGGACTTTGCCCAATTGGTCACGGAACGCATCCGCATGTACAGACCAGGTCGAAGTGGCAACCCTCCTACCATTTGGGGACCCGCTGAAGTTCGCGAAAGGTACGGCTTGGAAGAGCCTGAGCAAGTCATTGACTTGCTGGGCCTCATGGGAGATTCTGCAGACAACATCCCGGGCGTGCCGGGCGTCGGTGAAAAAACCGCCATCAAGTTCTTGCAGCAATTTGGGTCCATGGAAGGGCTTTACGACAACCTGGACCAACTCAAGGGGAAGATGAAGGAAAAGGTGGAGGCGAACCGGGACCAAGCGTTCCTCTCACGCCAGCTTGCCACCATCGTTCTGGACATTGACTTTGAGGAAGATTTTCCTGCCATGAAACTGCAGACGCCCAACGTCGAGCTGTTGTCCCAAGTCCTGGAAGAACTGGAGTTTCGAACGTTGGCGCGGCGGCTGCTTGGCGACGTTTCAGCCCCGGCCCCATCGGCTGCCAACGCCAAGCCTTCTGACGCCCAAGCGTCCGCTGCCTCCTCCGAAATGGCCGACGATGCCGAGGGCCAATTGAGCATGTTCGATGCCGCCTTGGAGGTGGCACCCTCTGCTGCGTCCTCGCTCGGTTCCTACGACGCGGACAACGTGGCGTACCATTTGGTCCAAGACGAGCAAGGATGGAAACAACTCGTTGCGGACATGACCTCCGCGGGACGATTTGCATTTGATACGGAAACCACGGGCCTCGATGCCATGCAGGCCGGGCTGGTGGGCATGTCCTTTTGTGCTGCCCCAGGCACTGCATACTACGTGCCAGTGCGTCCCGACACGTGGGAAGGCATCCGCAAGGTGTTCCAGCCATTGCTCGAGCACCCCGACATGGTCATCGTCGGGCAAAATCTGAAGTACGACGGGAAAATCATGGCGCGCCGCGGCATCGACATCACCGGAGCACAGCTCCAAGACACCATGGTGGCGCACTACCTCATCGAGCCCGACCAGCCACATGGGATGGACGCCCTGGCACAAGCCTTCCTCGATTACCAATGCATTCCAATCACTTCTTTGATTGGCAAAAAAGGCAAGAACCAAAAGTCCATGGCTGACCTCTCCCCTGAAGAGGTCGTGGCTTATGCCTGCGAGGATGCTGACATCACCCTTCAATTGGCCAATGCCCTGCTGCCGCGATTGAAAGACATGCAACTGGAGTCGCTGTTCCGCGACGTGGAAATGCCATTGGTCGCCGTGCTCATGCGCATGGAACTTCAAGGCGTGGCCATCGACCGTGCCCATTTGGCAGACTTCAGTGCCCAACTCGCCGAGCAACTCGACACCCTTCAGCGTTCCATACAAGAAGCTGCTGGCGTGCCGTTCAATGTGGATTCTCCCAAGCAATTGGGCGAAATCCTGTTTGACCATTTGGCCATTCCTGCGAAGGTGAAAAAGACCAAAACGGGGCAATACCCCACTGGCGAAGCCATCCTGAGCAAATTGAAAAACCAACACCCCATCGTGGGGGATGTCCTTGAGTATCGAAAATTGAAAAAGCTTCGATCCACCTATGTAGAACCCCTGCCAGCCCTTGTGCATCAAGACACGGAGCGCATCCACACGACCTACATGCAAGGTGTGGCCGCCACGGGCAGGCTGAGCAGCAAAGACCCCAATCTGCAGAACATCCCCATCCGCACTGCACAAGGGCGGGAAATCCGGAAGGCCTTCGTGCCCAGTGGGCCAGGCCGCGTATTGGTGGCCGCCGATTACAGCCAAGTGGAATTGCGCATTGCCGCCGCCATGAGCGGAGAAAAGGGGTTGATTGATGCCTTTCAGCAAGGGCTTGACATCCACGCAGCCACTGCGTCCAAAGTCTTCGGGGTCGGATTGGAGGAGGTCAGCAGAGAACAGCGAAGCCAAGCCAAAGCCGTCAATTTTGGCATTCTCTATGGCCAAGGCGCCTTCGGGTTGGCAGAAAATTTGGGCATTCCACGAAAGGAGGCGAAGAGCATCATCGAATCCTACCACGCACAGTTTTCCGGACTTGAAGCCTTCACCCAAGAATGCGTCGCCAAAGCAAGGGAGGCGGGCAAAGCCACCACATTGCTTGGAAGGCACCGTCCACTTCCGGACATCAACAGCAACAATGCCGTGGTGAGGGCCTTCGCAGAAAGGAACGCCGTCAACACCCCCATCCAAGGATCCGCCGCAGACATCATCAAAGTGGCCATGATCCGTGTGGCGGAGGCCATGAAAGGCATGAAGAGCAAGTTGATCATGCAGGTCCATGACGAATTGGTCGTGGACGCGACAACCGACGAATTGGACAAGGTCAAGTCCCTCTTGGTGGAGTGCATGGAGGGCGCGGTCACACTCGATGTCCCTTTGGACGTCGAAGTGTCCCACGGGCAAACATGGCTCGAAGCCCACTGAGGCCCTTGCGGTCAACGCCCCTGACAAAACGTGTCTCTGGTTCACATTCCAGCGTGTAGAACTTTTCGCTTGCACGCCCGTACACTGGGGGAAGAAACCCAAATTCGTACCAACCCAAAACGCATGAAGAAGTTCCGCAATTCCTTGTTTCTCAGCCTTGCAGCTGCAACCCTCGTCCTCGCTGGCTGCGGTGAATCGACCGGTCCCACGACTTCCGGTTCCTCCCTTTCAGAAGGAGCGTCCGTGACGCAACGTACCAAACGATTGAAGAAGATTTTCAGAGCGGCACCTACGCCCATGGAAACGGCACGCATCGTCCAAAAAACTGGGGCCACCTTTTCACAGGACCACCTGCACTCGGCCATGTCGGCCTCCAACTATGTCACCGCTGACCGCCAAGCCATCAATCTCGGCATCTACGGAGCGGACCTCAGCTACGCGACCATCTTCGAAGAAAATGCCGTGTCCCTGACCTACCTCGAGGTGGTCAAGAGCCTTGCGCGTGATTTGGGCGTAGGCGACGTCATCGACGACAACTTGCTCGCACGCGCAGAATCCAATCGCGCACGCCAAGATTCCTTGATCTCCATTGTGTCTGAGGCCTTTTTGAACATGAACCAAAAGCTCAAATCCAATGGACAAGAAGACCTCAGTGGCATGCTCGTGGCCGCTGGTTGGGTGGAGAGTTTGTATTTGGCCACACGTCACCAAGACAAGGCCAACGACGATCTCAGAAGCAGAATCGCAGAGCAAAAGCTGGTGATGGAAGATGTGGTGGATTTGGTCACCAGCTACGAACAGTCGCCGGGACTCAAAGACATGATCGCGGGCCTTCAACCCATCGTGGACGCATTCGATGCCGTGCAAAAAGAAGAAGCGAGCAACACCATACGCAAGAGCCAAGGTGCCATCCTCATCGGGGGAGGCAGCCGATACACAGCAAGCGAAGAGGTTCTTGCCCAAATTTCAACTGCTGTGGCAGATGTACGTAACCAACTTGTGAAATGAGCGTAAAGACTACTACGATGAAGCACACCACTCTCCTGCTCGCCTTTGTGTCCCTGCTCGCGGCCTCAGCGTCCGCACAATGCCGAACATTCACAAAGAAGAATTGCCTCCCACTGCTGGAGGACTACATCCAGAATGACAATTACAACTCTGCGGTCCTCATCCCAGGCGACGAAGCAGAGCTGGACCTGACTTTTCTTGCGGGCACCAACTACCGCGTGGCAGTTTGCGCACATCCCGTGTTGGGAGAGGTCAAGTTTGACGTCTTGGACGACCAGGACATCCGCATCTGGAGCAATTCAGATGAATCTGACCACCTCGACTTCAGTGTTGAAAATGCCCAAAGACTTCGTTTCCGCGTTCAAGTACCTGAAACCGACGCTGCCATTCTCCATGAAGGCTGCGTGTCCATCTTGATCGGAAGCAAAGATTGAGTCCTTCCTTCCTAACCTGCTGAAACGAGAAGGCCCGCCAATTGGCGGGCCTTCTTCATGTCCTTGAGGTTGGTCGCTTCAGCGCACCACCCACTTCCAGGTCCGTTGGAGTCCAAGGTCCGAAGTGAGCTGCAGAAGGTAGACACCTGGGACACCCGGCGAAGGGAGGTTCCACTCTTGGGATCCTGATGCTGCGGACAAGGCGTGTCGCGCAACCTCACGGCCTGAAGCATCCTGAACAATCGCCTGACAACGCGATGGACGGCTCAAATGGAAGCGCAACGTAGAAGACGACTGCTGAGAAGGGTTGGGTGCCAAACTCCAGGCAGACGGAGAACCCAACTCGCCCAATCCATTGATTCCGTCTCCGACCGCGGTGATGTTGATGTCGTCCAAGAAAATGTTGTTGCCCAGGCGGCTCTCAAACTCAAATTGGACACGGAAATTCTCGGTGAGATATTGGGGTTGATCCAAAACGATGGTGTACTCATTCCAATCCTCTGCACCCGAGGGGACAAAGGGAAAGGGCGTTGGGTTGGCCGACGGCAAATCTGTGAATCCCCTGTGCATGCGGCGAAGGTCCCAATCGTTGCCACAATCCCCAGTCACACTGACACGCAGACGGTCGTCGGTTTCAGAATCGTCATTGGACCCTTTGAAAGCGTAGGCCCACCTGTAGTGGATCTGGATTTGATCGGCCTGACTCATGTCCATGGTTGCGGTGCGCAAAAAGTCGTCGTTGAACTCCACGGTGTTGCTCCAATTCTCCACCATCATGGACCGGCTGCCAGTGTAGGACGCAGCTGTGGTTGGCTCCCATGACCCGTCCTCCAGAGGGTCTTCCACGAACCACAAGCTGTTGGGGTATTCCCCAGGCTCAAAGCCCTGCTCCAAGGGGAGATCCAACTCTCCTCCCCCCATCACGTAGACCGCAGCTTCTGCTGTCGTGCTCACTTCTCCGGTGGCATTGCCCACCGTCAAACTGATGTCAAACGCTCCTGAGCTCTCAAACGTATGGTAAACTTCGTTGGCCCCGTCTGCTTCCACACCAGTCATGGTGGCCCCATCTCCGAAATCCCATGACCACTCTGTCACACCGTGGTAACTCTGGTCCGTGAACAAGATGCTGTCCCCAACACAAATGATGTTGCGGTCCGTCAGAAAGGAAGCCTCACACAGTATGTCCTCGCCAGCAACACCAGTGGCCTCCAAATTGGCGGCCGTGGAAAGTTGATTGCGCTGTGCCGTGGTGCTCAAGGCTGCGGTGCGCATGCGCTGCTTTTGGCCTTCGGTGAACATGCGCCCACAGTAGCTATAGTCCATGTAATTCTGGACATTGTCCAAAGAACCACAGGTCGCACCGTCCAAAGTACAGTTGGTCCAGCCCAATGTGTTGGGCGTGTCGTTGACATTGTCGTCTTCGTCACAATTTTCTGCGAGACCTGGGTTGTTGCTGTTCCCCCATGTGTGACGCAAATTGAGCCAATGGCCCACCTCGTGGGTCAGGGTCCTTGAACGGTAGGGCGTCGAAGTTCCAATGCTTCCAGTGTAGGTGTGCTGCAAGACGATGCCATCCATGTCCGAGTTTTGGTTGTTGGCCACCGAACCCGGGTACAAAGCGTAACCGGCGGCACCCGCAGCGTATTCGCACACCCAAACATTGAGGTATTTGTTGCGAGGCCATTGAATGAGCGACTTCATTTCAGAATCGCCCACGTAAGTCAGGTCACTGACAATGCGGTTGATGCCGGGGTGACAATCCCCGTTGGGGTCCCTTTGCGCAAGACGGAATTCTATCTCCACATCCGCCACCACATCCTCAAATTCGGGAATCACCTCGCCAATGTTGGCATTCAGGGCACGAAGATTGGTGTTCAAAACATCCACCGCATCCACCACTTGTGCCGTCGCGATGTTTTCTGGACCATTGAAATGGATGACGTGGAACACGATGGGAATGATGAGCAATTCGTCGCGCTGACCTGCCGTTTGGGCCAACTGCGTCTCACGCTCGAGGGCACGCTGGGCTTCCAAGGCAAGGCGGCGGGTCTCTGGGCGCAACGCAAACAGGCGCTCCTGGGCTTGGTGAAGCCCACAAGGTGAAGTGCCCTCGTGGACGTGGGTTTGGGCTTGCATCAAGGGTGCTGTGGCCAACCAAAGCAGACAAGCCGCGAGGCTGGAGACGGTCAATCGTTTCATCGTCGGGGATTCAATCATGAGGGACGGTGAATTTACGACCATCTCCACAAGAACCCGAATGGAGGCGCCTAAGTTGCTTGGAAACGGCACAAACTCAATGGCCCGTTTCAAGGCGGAGGCCCACATTGGCCAAACCCACCAGGGGATCTCTTCTCATGCCATGGGCGATCTCCAAGCGGTACGTTCCGCTCAATGGAAAGGCCACCTGAGATTGAAGCATGAACCGCTGGTCCATGAGGTCCCCGAAGCCTGAGCCTCTCCACCGTCCGAGTTCATCCGCCAAGGTGCATGCCACCGTGTCGGTGCGGGTCTTTCCATTCGGGAATTCGTAGGTCAGAAACAAATACAGGTTGGAAAAGGGGTAATCCTGCGCATGCCTCAGATCCAAAATGACGTCCTGCCTCTGCAACGTGTCAGACACTTCCCATTGGAAGGACAAAACATCCTCGCCCGCCCAACCCTTGGGGTCAACCTCCGCGGATTCTGCAAACAGCGGAGGGTCGCCACACCCAAACGCCGCCAAGCATGCGCAAATCAGTGCGGTGCCAACACGAGATGACATCAAGAAGACTGAGGCTTGGATGCTCCGCCACCGCCTTTCTTGCGGCCGCGGCCACGGTTTCGGCTGGGTCGTCGGCCACTCGACTTGGCATCCCCTGAGGACGACTTGGCACCTCCCTGTGGAGGTGCGGAGGATCCACCCTTGGGACGTCTTTTGCCTTTGCGGCGCTTGTTTCTTTTGGCCTCGTCAAATCGGGTCAAACTCTCTTGGCCAACCACATTGCCGAAGGTGGTGTCCACCTCTTCCACCTCTTCTTCCAATTCGTATGATGCCAAAGACCCCACCACTTCGCCTTTGGCAGAAGCAGCGATCAATTCATTGGCATCTTCAACATTCATGGCGATGGGCGATGACCCTTGTTCTCCGAGCTGCAAGAAGTAGACCAGGCGTTTGAAAATGTCCATTTTGAACACCACGGCCTTCCCTTTGGGGGTTTTGATCTTGGCATTGGGAGAAGGAAACTCTTTCACCGCCTCCACGTACTGGTCCAACTCAAAATTGAGACAGCACTTGAGCTTGCCGCATTGTCCAGCGAGTTTGCCCGGGTTGAGCGACAGCTGCTGGTAACGTGCTGCACCTGTGCTCACGGATCTGAAATCCTTCAACCACGACGTGCAACACAGTTCACGACCACACACGCCAATGCCCCCAATTCGGGCAGCTTCTTGCCTTGCACCGATTTGGCGCATGTCAATGCGGATGTCAAACGTGCTGGCCAACTCTCGAACCAAATCACGGAAATCCACACGTTGCTCTGCGGTGTAGTAAAACGTCGCCCTGGTGTTGTCGCCTTGGTACTCCACGTCCGTCAGCTTCATGGAAATGTTCAAGCGCTTGATGATGGCCCTTGACTCCTTCATGGTGGCGTCCTCTCGCTGCCGTGCTTCGTGCCAAAGCGCCAAGTCTTCTGTGGTCGCCTTGCGCGCAATGCGCTTCAATTCATGGTCATCCTTGATTTTTCGGAGCTTCAATTGGCTCTTCACCAATTCTCCGGTCAAGCTCACAACGCCTACATCATGTCCCGGTTGAAGGTCAATCACGACCACGTCGCCAACATGGGCAGTCACCGCTTGGGGACTTCTGACGTATGCCTTGCGGTTGTTCTTGTAGCGGATCTCCACCACGTCATAAGGCGAGGCGCCATTGGGCAGAGGGACGCCCTCAAGCCAATCAAATACGCTCATGGAGCCGCATCCGCAGTCCCCACAACGGCCGTTGTTTTTGCATCCTCTTGGAAGCCCGTCTTCCCCTACGCTGCACGTTGAACATCCCATGCCCCTAAGGTAACGCCGGAGTGTCAATTCCCACCCGCAGGGATCCGCAACATGCGGTGCACACGCAAACTGAGGTCCACAAACACCAATTTGCCATTGACATTGCCCGCCACATCCCCATGGGCGTCTTCCAATGCCTGTCTGAGCGCGAGCACATTATCATGGTGAATGAAGGTGCTGAATTTGGACAAAAAACCTTCTTCCGACGGCGTCAGGCGCACGAGTGATTCGGCACCGTAATGGCCCACGATGCTCTGCCTGACAAGATGAAGGGCATAATGCAGGAAGCGTTTTTGACCTTCTCGACCCATCGCGGCAAACGCCTCGGAGCCCTCCACCATGGCCTTCCCATCACGGGCCCAGCACGCGCGCATCCAGGCTGAAAAACGATCGAGGTCCGGTTGGTCGTCGCCTGCCTTCGCCATCCGAAGGGCGAGGGCCAGATTGCCGTCCGCCACATGGGCCAAACTCGTGGCCTGCGCTTGGGCCATGCCCCACTTCGACACCAACCCCTCTGCAGCTTCTTCCGAACTCAAGTTGGGCACATGGATGCGTTGCACCCTCGACCGAATGGTCGCCAAAAGGCGGTCGGGGTGCTCCGTGACAAACAGCATCACTGTCTTGTCAGTGGGCTCTTCCATCAATTTCAAAAACTTGTTTGCGGTGTCGACCCGCATCGTCTCAGGCAGCCAGCAAATCCAGATTTTCCAACCCCCATGAAACGACTTCAAGCCAAGCTTGCGGTTCACCTCTAGCGCCTCGTCCACAGAAATGAAGAGCTGTTTCCTGTCGGCCCCCAAACGTTCAAGCCAATCTTCCACACCCAGATAGGCTCCTTCCAACATGGCCTCGCGCCACGATCCTTGGTGCGGTTCTGAAGTGGCTTTGTCTTGACCGTCTGCCTTGAAAAAAGGGAAACACCAATGCACATCTGGATGCTGGAGTTTGGCATGGGCTTGACAAGAAGGGCAGACGCCACAACTGTCCTCTGTTCCTGGATCCGCACAGGTTAGATACTGGGCAAAGGCCCGGGCCAAGGCGAGGGCACCGGCCCCTTCTTGACCTTCCAACAATTGGGCATGGGCCACACGCGATGAACGTGCGCTCTCACGCAGCTTTGCCCCCAAGGTTTGGTGGCCCACAACATCGGCGAATCGCATCTGTCGAAGGTACTCAGAATTGTGCGGTGGCAGTCAACCGAAGGTTGCGCCCGGGTGCGGACAATCCCGACCCAAAGGTCCGGTAGTGAAGGTCCAGCAAGTTCATGGCTGCCACACGGATTTCCAGCGTGTCGTTCAGCCGCCACGATCCCGAAACGTTCCATGTTGCCCAGGCCGGAGAACCCTTCGGCAGGGCCTCTTGCAAGTTGTCCGTGGCCCCGGGACCATAATCCTCTGCCCGTTTGGGCAAGGCATAACGGACGGTCGTGCTCCAACGGCCACGGGGGTGGGTTTGGACCCATTCCAACAGCCCAAACGTCGGGGGGATGTGGGCAAGCGGCTGCGCGCCTTGCTCCAGGCTGTTGCCAAGCGTCCAGTTGACAACGCCTCGAAGGGTCGCACGCGGACCGAGGCGCGCTTGGCCCTCGAGGCGCGCGCCCCGCACCCAAGCACGGTCGATGTTCTGGTTCATTTGGATCCTCGCGGTGTCCCCGTCAATGGTCAACAAAGTGTCCCCATTCATGGAGGCGTTGGTCTGGACAATCGCATCGTTCCAAAGACTGCCAAACACCGCTGCGCGAAGCACCAAAACGTCGCTGTTGGGCACATATGACCAAGTCAGCCCCTGTTCTGCGGTGTAGAGGTATTCCGGACGAAGGTCAGGGTTGGGGACGAGCACAAAACCCGCTTTCTCTCGAACCTTGCCCAGGTCGTCGACATTGGGGTGACGGAATCCGCTGGACAAAGACGTCGCCCACGATCCGCGCGTCGACACCTTTCCAGTCCATGCGCCACTGGCGGTCAGGGCGCCTCCCTGTTGGCTCACCTCTCCGAAGGGCAGCGACAACCGGGTGGTGTCTTCAAAGGACGAATGCACCGACGCATGGCTGTAACGCAAACCGCCGCGAAAGGCATGCTTGCCTCGTTCCACGTGGGCCGAAGCAAATGCCCCCCATGTGGACATCGTGGAGCCACCATCGGCATATCGCGTCCATGCATCACCCTCCAGTCCAGAGGCCAAATCTTCGAAGCGCGCGGTCGATTCCACTGCGTTCCATTGGCCATCTGCACCAGCTTCCATTTTCCACTCCCCGACCCTGCCGCGCAGCACAGAGGTCAGTCCACCCACCAAGAGGGATTCCCTCTGAACGGTCCTCATGTCGCTTCCAAAACGCCGCTTGATGCGGCTTTCTTCAATCCTTTGTACGCTTGCGAGGGTCGTCCACGTCCAGCGCTCTGCCACGGCCCGTTGAAGGGTCAAAGCGGCCAAGGAACGCTGTTGCGGACCATAGGCCCATTCCGCCCACTTGGTGGTGCCTCCTGCCATGTCGTTGTAGACGTCAAAACGAGGCACATCCCCTGTGGTGCTGTGCTGCAGGTTCAAATCGATGAATCCACCCTTCCAATGGGCACGCATCCTGTGTTGAAAGTCCCATTGATCGTAGGCCGTGGCCACTTGCAGCGTGGGGTCCGCATTCACCACCAGCGTGTCTTTGCCACCTTGGCGTACGACCGTGAACGGGACCAAGCCCCAAGTGCTGTCTCCGTGGGCCCGCCAACCTCCCATCTTCAGGTGACCAAATGCACGGCGGGTGACCTGCGTGACGGACCCCCAACGAGGGGCCTGCACGTTGATTTCGGCGTGTCCCGCCCATCCTCCATTGACGGTGCTCCCTTGCGTGGTGAATTGGCCATGAGCCTCCAAAGAGTCGGTGCCAAATCGCGGCGCTTTGGTCATGAAGTGCACCACACCACCTAGGGCATCGCTGCCGTACAGCACACTGCTTGGGCCCATTAGCACGTCGGTGCGGACGACCGCAAAAGGGTCGATGCTTCCCGCATTTTGGACGTGGCCAGACCGGTAAATGGCGTTGTTCATGCGGACCCCATCGACCACGAGAAGGACCCTGTTGGCCTCAAAACCTCTGAGAACAGGGCTGATGCCGCCTTGTTGGCTCATCTGAAGATGAATTTGACCCGAACTCTCCAAAAGGTCGCCTGTGGTCTCTGTGGTCCGCACAGGCGCGCGCGCCACCATCCGGGTCAAGTCGGCCCCTGCCATGGCGGCCGTGGCGCTCCAAGACACGGCACTCGATTGCACCACAACCTCTTCGATGGCGAACGTGGTGGACAACAGATCCACGGTCCAAGTCGTCGCGCTTCCCGGCACCCCCCATTGGTCGTCGTGGCCCAAAGACTGTACCCGCAATGTGTCCGTGGGCGCCCAAGGCTCCATTTGAGCAATTCCAAAGGCATTGGCGGCGACGGCCGTTCCCGACGAGACATTTGCGACGGTGGCAAATGGCACTGGGACACCATTGGTCAGGACTTCCACCGACCAGTCTTTTTGGGCCATCACGAGGGACGATGCCCCATAGCACGCCATCCCCATCCCCAAAAGGAAGAGGCGACGGAACCAGCCTAGGTCAGGCAAAGAGGGCTTCCAGAACATCGTAGCTTTTCAATTCGCGTTGTTTGCCCAATTGTGCTTGAACGTACCTGTAGGCGCCAAGCACAAGAGGTTTGCGTTGGTCACGGGTCCAAGGAAGGCGCTGGAGTGAACCAAAATTCATGCCAGGAATTTGCCGGAGCAACGACACGACTTCTGGAGAAAGGGAGGACTTGGTCGCGTGCTCGGGATCCACATAGTCACCTGTGGCCACATCGAGCCACATCCCATGGTCATCGTCCAGCGGAGGCATCATGCCCAGGGCCTCGACCAGATGGGCCATGAATTTCACATGGATCCAAGGGACTTGTTCCTCCGTCTCCAGCCAATCCAATGCCTGGAGGGTCAGCTCATACACGTCCTCTGCCGGCGCCCCTTCCTCCAAGCAAGCCGACAAAACTTCCGCGACAAAGAAACCCACGGCGGATCGCTCAGGTGACCTCCGAAAGGTCAACTGAGGAGCTGCCCGTCGACATTCCTTTGCCATCCACAATCCCTGGCCCTTGCCCGGTTTCAAGTCGCTGATTTCGAGATGGGCCATGGGGTGCCAAAGGGCCTTTTGCTTGCCTGCATTTGCCACCCAAAGGGGAATGCACCCATGGGCCCGTGTCAACAACCTCACAATCCGACTGCGGTCGCCGTATGCCACACCACCCACCACCACTGCGTGGGCTTCAGATTCCATGGAAAGAGAAGTGTGGGACATGCCGTTCAAAAGTACGGGGGGAGTCCAGTCAACATCCATGATTCCCAGCGGTTATCTTCACAGCGCAACCTTGACGATGAAAGACACTGCCTACTGCCCCGATGCCTTCAACTACCAACGTCGATCCTCCCGGCCTGTGCAGGTCGGCAACATCGGCATAGGAGGAGAGCACCCGATCCGGGTGCAGTCCATGACCACCACCAACACTTTGGATGTCGATGCCACTGTGGCCCAGAGCATCCGAATGATCGAAGTGGGGTGTGAATTGGTGCGCATCACCGCCCCCAGCAAAAGGGATGCCGAGGCTTTGGAACACATCGCCCAACAATTGAAGGATGCCGGGCACGACGTCCCATTGGTGGCGGACATCCACTTCACCCCCAATGCAGCAGAAATCGCGGCAGAACACGTGGAAAAGGTCCGTGTCAACCCCGGAAACTATGCGGACAAGAAGCGGTTCGAGAACTTGGTCTACACCGACGAATCCTACGAAGAAGAATTGTCGCGCATCCGTGTGAAATTCACGCCTTTGGTGCGCAAGTGCAAAACCCTTGGCAAGGCCATGCGGATCGGCACCAACCACGGATCGTTGTCCGACCGCATCATGAGCCGCTACGGAGACACCGCACTGGGCATGGTGGAGAGTGCGTTGGAATTCCTCCGGATTTGTGTGGACGAAGAGTATTTCGAGGTCGTGGTCTCCATGAAATCATCCAACCCCCAAGTCATGGTCCAAGCTTACCGCTTGCTCGTGGCAAGGATGGAAGAGGAAAACATGGCCTTTCCCCTTCATCTCGGGGTGACCGAGGCAGGCGACGGTGAAGACGGCCGCGTCAAATCGGCCTTGGGCATAGGCACGTTGCTGGAGGATGGACTCGGCGACACCGTTCGGGTCAGCTTGACAGAGGAACCAGAAGCTGAAATGCCCGTGGGCCGAATGCTTGTGGAGCGCTACGCCGGGCGTGAGGGCCATGACGCCATCCCCCCAGTGGAAAGCAACTTGGACCCCTTCGCCTACACAAGGCGCGCTTGCCATGAGGTGGGACAAACGGGCGGGAAGAACGTTCCGGTGGTGGTCCACACCCTTCGCGAAGAAGACACCCAGCCTGCGCATCTTTTTGGCGCGGGTTACCGCTACAGTGTTCCATTGGACAAATGGAATCTGGACGACGCCGCATGCGATGTGGTCTATGCCGGGTCAGGGAGCTTGGCTTTTGGGCTGCCTGGAACCCTTCAAGTGCTGATGGACGCGGACGCATGGCGCCAATTGGAGCACAAGCCCGCCCAGCACATCCCGCTTTGGTCTGCCACCCAATTGGCCGACATGCCCCATCCGAAGGACGGCCAAATCCATTGGGTCCGGGTGCGCCGAAAGGATGTGGGACCAGCATTGAAAGCAGCCGTGTCCGACGCTTCAGGAAACATGCGCGCGGACCTGGTGTGGGTCGTGGAGACTGAACACGTCCACGCCATGGTCGATCTGCGGACCACGGTCCTTGCATTGGACGCCGCAGGATGCATTGCCCCTGTGGTCCTCAGGCGCACATGGTCCGAACTGGACGTCGATCGCTTGACCCTCCATGCAGCCACCGACCTCGGTGGCCCCATGATCGACGGCTTGGGGGACGGCCTTTGGGTGGACGCTCCGCATGTCCCTTTGCAAAAGCGCAATGCCCTGTCTTTTGGCATCCTCCAAGCGGCGCGGACCCGCATCTCCAAGACGGAGTACATCAGCTGCCCAAGCTGCGGGCGCACCCTCTTCGACCTTCAAGAGACCACCGCCAAAATCCGGGAAGTCACGCATCACCTCAAGGGCGTCAAAATTGGCATCATGGGGTGCATTGTGAATGGCCCGGGAGAAATGGCCGATGCCGATTACGGATATGTCGGGACAGGACCTGGCAAAATCACGCTCTACAAAGAGAAAGAGGTGGTCCGAAGGAATGTCCCAGAAGACGACGCTGTCGATGCCTTGATCGACTTGATCCGAGAACACGGGGACTGGGTGGAGGCGCCTACGGTCTGAGCCTCAACGCACAGACGGAAAGTAGGTTCGCTGGTGGAGCAGCATCCAAATCACGCTGACCGAAATGGCCGCATCGGCCAGGTTCCATATCGGTGGAAAAATCTCCCGTCCGGCCCACGCTTGGATGGGCCACCAAGCCGGCCAGGTGACGATGAAGTGGAACATGTCCACCACATGCCCTTGAAACCACGGCGCATACCCTCCACCTTCAGGCAAAAATTCGGCAAGGGTCCCCCAACCAGAACGGCCAAACAGCCTTCCATACACCGCACTGTCGATGATGTTGCCCAAGGCACCTGCCCACACAAAGGTCAGGCCCGTCAACACGCCACGGGGGGCATGTTCTTTGATTCTTCTGGAGATGTACACCCCAATGCCCACCGCCGCCACCAGGCGAAACGCGGTCAGCAAGAGTTTGCCGAGCGTGCCGGGCAGCGCCCAACCGAAGGCCATGCCCTCGTTCTCAATGAACTGCAATTCCAAAATTCCGGGCACAAAAGGCATCCTCTCGCCAATGGCGAAGGAGGTCTTGACCCAGAACTTGATCAGTTGGTCCAAACACAAGATGGGCAACAAAATGCGCCAAACCAATTGTCTCAAAGTGGGCGTCACTGTTGTTGTTTCGCCTCGATCGACAGGGTCGCGTGAGGCACCAAACGAAGGCGCTCCTTAGGGATCAACTTCCCCGTCACCCGACAAATGCCGTAGGTTTTGTTCTTGATGCGCAGCAAGGCGTTCTGCAAACTTTGGATGAACTTCTGCTGACGGGCCGCCAATTGGGCCGTCTCTTCTCGGCTCATCGTTTCGGATCCATCTTCCATCATTTTGAAGGTGGGCGCCGTGTCTTCGGTGCTGTTGTCGTCGCTGTGGGACAGGGAGCGTTGCAATTGGTCCAAATCCTCCTGTGCGCTCTCAATTTTCGTATGAATGAGGGCTTCGAATTCCTTCAAATCCTTGTCTGAGTATCTCAAATCAGCCATGATGCCATGCGTTGTTTGTGTGCCTCTGAATCAAACTTTTGTCACTTGAGCCCAAACCAAGACACTGTCTTCGAGCTGCAAAGATTCCCCCGCTTCTTCCTCTGTCCATGTCACTTCAGACGCGAGCGTTTCAGTTCGAATATAGTCCAAATTGGCCTCAAGTGAACTGCGAATTTCCGAAGCGGCAGAAAGCGCAAGCGAAATGCGGTCAGCAATGTCCAAACCACCGTCTTTGCGCAGGTTTTGGACCCGGTTGACCAATTCACGTGCCAAACCCTCCGACCGAAGTTCTTCGTCCAAGGTCACATCCAAGGCCACCGTCACGCCACCCTCGCTCGACACCAAACACCCTGGGATGTCTTCTGTTTGGACCGCAATGTGCTCCGTGGTCAGGGTGATTTCTCCTTGGCCATCTCCTGGGTCAAGGGCAAGGGAGCCATTGCGCTCAAGGGCTGAGACTTCTGCCGACGAAAGCGCACCAATGGCGGCGGCCACAGCCTTCATACGGGGGCCCATGGCCCTCCCCAAGGCCTTGAAGTCGGCCTTCGCCCGCTTCACAAAGGCACTGTCGTCCCGGAGCATTTCCACTTCCTTGACATTGACCTCGCTCCGGATCAGGTCCGACATGGCCTCCAAATGATGGGCGGTTTGGTCGTCCAAGACCGGCACCATGATTTTGCGCAAAGGTTGGCGGACGCGGATTTTTTCCCGCTTCCGAAGGCTCAACACTTGGGAAGACAACTGGCGGGCCAAGGACATCCTCGCCTCAAGCGCTTCGTCCCTTTGTGCGCCGTCGGGGACTGGGAAAGTCGCCAAGTGAACCGAATCCTGGGAACCCGTGACGTCCCGGAACAAGCGATCCATGTAGAACGGCGCAATGGGGGAGGCCAGGACCGCGACAGTGCGCAAGCAAGTGACCAAGGTTTGGTACGCGCTCTGTTTGTCGGCATTCATGTCGCCGCGCCAAAAACGACGGCGGCTCAAGCGCACATGCCAATTGCTCAAATCGTCCACCACAAACTCCTGGATGGCGCGGCCTGCTCGCGTGGGCTCCAATGCTTCAAAAGCGGCGTCCACCTCCGTCACAAGACCTTGCAAACGGCTGGCAATCCATCGGTCGATTTCCGGTCGGTCGGCGTAAGGAATCGCATTTTCTCCTCCTTGGTAGCCATCCGCACCCGCATAGAGCGCAAGGAAATTGTAGGTGTTGTGCAACGTTCCAAAAAATTTGCGCTGCACCTCCCCGATCCCTGCCACATCGAACTTCAAGTTGTCCCAAGGCTGGGCATTGGTGATCATGTACCACCTTGTGGCATCGGGGCCATAGGTGGACAAGGTCTCGAAAGGGTCCACCGCATTGCCCAGACGTTTGGACATTTTTTGACCCGATTTGTCCAAGACCAACCCATTCGACACCACGCGTTTGTATGCCACTTGGTCGAACACCATCGTCGAAATGGCGTGCAAGGTGTAAAACCAACCGCGGGTTTGGTCGACCCCTTCTGCAATGAAGTCTGCGGGGTAAGCCCCGCCTGCATCCACCTTCTCCTTGTTCTCAAAAGGATAATGCCATTGGGCGTATGGCATGCTCCCGCTGTCAAACCAGACGTCGATCAAGTCCGCTTCTCGCTTCATGGGGCGGCCATCCGAAGACACCAAGACAATGCCGTCCACGACATGCTTGTGCAGGTCCACCTGTTCGTAGTTCTCGTCAGACATGTCGCCAGCCTTGAACCCGGACAAAGGATGGTCCGACATGATGCCAGCAGCCACAGCTTCGTCGCAGGCGCGCTGCAACTCCTCCACCGAACCAATGCACCTTTCTTCCGACCCATCTTCTGTCCGCCAAATGGGCAATGGAATGCCCCAGAAACGCGAACGGCTCAAATTCCAATCGTTGACATTTTCCAGCCACTTGCCAAACCTGCCCGTTCCAGTGCTTTCAGGCTTCCAGGTGATGGTGTCGTTCAAGGCCATCATCCGCTCCTTCGCATCCGTGGCGCGAACGAACCACGAATCGAGTGGATAGTAAAGGATGGGCTTGTCGGTGCGCCAGCAATGGGGATAGCTGTGCTCGTACTTTTCCACCTTGAAGGCCTGGCCACGTTCCTTCAAAAGAATGGCAATCTCCACGTCAAGTGGTTTGGTGTCCTCCTTCGCGTCGACATCAAATTCCTCTTTCACGTGTCGTCCTGCAAATGGACCGACACGAAAACGTCCTTGAAGGTCCACCAAAGGCACCCCATGCCCGTGCCCATCGTCCACGAGCATTGCCGGCACTCCAGCATCCTTGGCCACGCGGGCATCGTCGGCACCAAACGTCGGAGCCGTGTGGACCATGCCCGTGCCGTCCTCTGTGGTGACAAAATCCCCAGGTATGACTTGAAAGGCAGCCTCCACATTCTCCATGGGGGTCGCCCAGTCGAACAAGGGTTCATAGCGCATGCCCACCAAATCGGATCCTTTCACGGTCCCCACCACTTCGTGGTCCGGGGCCTTCTTGTCGCCCCACTGTTGGGCGACCAAGGCCTCTGCGAGCACCACAAATCCGGGCGCTTCAGTGTAGCGGTTGGTGGTGCGCACCACCGCGTAGGGAATGTCAGGACCCACCGTCAATGCCGTGTTGGAAGGCAAGGTCCATGGGGTCGTCGTCCAAGCCAAAAAGTCCAAAGGCTCCTCCGTTCCCGTGCATCCCACGAGTTGGAGCACCTTTTCCCGTGCGGCGGCTGTGGCGCGGAATTGCGCCACGACGGTGGTGTCCTTGACGTCCCGGTAAGTGCCCGGCTGATTGAGCTCATGAGAGCTCAATCCGGTCCCTGCCATGGGGCTGTATGGTTGAATCGTATAGCCTTTGTAAAGCTTGCCCTTTTGGTGCAATTGGGCCAAAAGCCACCACACCGATTCCATGTACTTGGTCTGGTAGGTGACGTAAGGGGCTTCCATGTCCACCCAGTACCCCATTTGACGGGTCAGTTCGTTCCACTCCGAGGTGTAACGCATGACGGTTTTGCGGCATGCATCGTTGTACTCCTCGACCGTGAGTTTGGTCCCGATGTCTTCTTTGGTGATCCCCAATTCCTTTTCCACCCCCAACTCGACAGGCAAGCCATGGGTGTCCCAGCCAGCCTTGCGTTCCACCCGGTGGCCTTTGAGGGTTTGGAAACGACAGAAAATGTCCTTGATGGCCCGTGCCATCACATGGTGAATGCCGGGTTTGCCATTCGCCGAGGGCGGGCCCTCAAAGAAGACGTAAGGCTTGTCCGCAGGGCGTGAGTCGACGCTCTTTTGGAAGGTTTGCTCACGGTCCCAAATCTCAAGCCACTCCTCGGTCAAGGAGGGCAAATGAAGGGGGCCGCGTTCCGGAAATTTCAACGCCATGGGAAGGAGTGTCGGTGATCAATCTAAACTGTTGCACCACGGTCAAGCCGCGGGCTACGCCCGCGAAGATAACCCACTCCCGGTGTCAGACTCGGCTGAGTTTGACCATGTTCGTCATTCCTGCATCTGCAATGGGCATGGAAGCGAGGTGGATCACAAAGTCCCCCTCCTTCACCTTTCTCCCCTTGTAAAGGATGTACTTGATGTCGGCAATGGTGTGGTCGGTGCTCACCATCTTGGAATAAGGCATGGCAAAGACGCCCCAGACCAAGCTCATTTGGCTCAACACGCGTCGGTTCGCAGTGAACATGTAAATCTTCGCCTTGGGCCTTTGGCTGCTGACCTGAATGGCCGTGTATCCCGAGAAGGTCATGGTCACGATGGCCGCAGCATTGACGCGTCGGGCCAAACGGCATGCGTTGTAGCACATGCTGTCGGAAATGAACCGTTCGTCGTCAGGGTGCAAAGGAGGACGCTCGCCGTATTCCACCTTGCCGTGGGCCTCAATGTTCTCAATGACTTGACGCATGGCGCGAACGGCATTCAGTGGGTATTTGCCCACGCTCGTTTCGCCGCTCAGCATGACAGCGTCGGCACCGTCAATCACGGCATTGGCGACATCGTTGACTTCTGCCCTCGTCGGGGTGGCCGACTCGATCATGCTCTCCAGCATCTGGGTCGCGACAATGACGGGGCGGCTTTTGTCCAAGCACTTTGTGACAATCTCTTTCTGCAAGAGTGGCACTTCCTGCATGGGCATTTCCACGCCAAGGTCTCCCCGGGCCACCATGACCGCATCTGTGGCGTCAATGATGGCATCGATGTCCTCAATCGCTTCGGGCTTTTCAATTTTGGCAATCACCTTGGCATGCTTTCCTGCTGCCGCAATTTTCTCCTTCAACTCTATGATGTCGGAGGCATGGCGGACGAAGGACAACCCCACCCAATCCACATCCTTGGAGAGTGCAAATTCGAGATCCTCTGCATCCTTAGGGGTGATGCATGGCAAAGACACCTTGGTCTCGGGCAGATTCAGTCCCTTCCTTGGCCGCAGTGGACCACCGTGGACAATGTCGCATCGCACCTCATCCTTTCCATTGGTCTCGGTGACCGTCAGGGCCAGTTTGCCATCGTCCATCAGCACCCTTTCGCCGGGTTGAACGTCGGCAGCGAACGCCTCATAGTCGGTGTACACCACGCCGTCTTTGCCCATGCCTGTGCCCACTTTGACAGTGAGCGTTTCGCCTGCTTCGAGCATCATCTCTCCCCCTTCGATGTCCCCCCCGCGAAGCTTGGGGCCTTGCACATCCGCAAGTACCGCGGTGCATGTCCCCAATTCCCCATCGATCCGGCGCACGGTGTCAATGGTGGTGCCATGGACCTCGTGGGAGCCATGTGAAAAATTGATGCGCGCCACATTGACCCCCTCAAGGATCAATTGTTGCAGGACTTCTTCGGAAGAAGTCGCCGGCCCGAGGGTGGCGACAATCTTCGTGCTTTTGGACACTGGTTGCTGTTGCGTCATAAGGTGAGCGCGTAAGGTTGGCGAAGGTCGTTTCCTTCCACATGCAAAAATGGGTGGCGAAGTGGGTTCCACAATGGGGTCCCCCTCGAATTCCATGAACATTCTGTCATTCGAAAACCGAGAGGGGTTCAAGTGCCCCCGATGCCGTGGGATCCAAAGTGGTCACGAACGATACTTCTGGCAGCTTTCTCAGCATGGCCATCACTTCGTGGGCCGCAAGCTCATGATGGTTGAACATGACCAAATAATCCAAACGAGACGCCCCTTGCCCCTGGGCAAGCACTCCGCCTGGCATCCTGTTCAGGACAAGGGTGACGGCGACCCCCTCCTCTCGGTTCACGTAACGCATGGCGGGATGTTGCGTCTCTTCTGCCCCTTTGGGGTGGGTGACCACCACATCCGCTTCGCACGCCAAGGCCCAACCAAACGCACGGTTCAAGGACCATCCCAAACGATGGCTTCCAAACGAGGAACTCAGGCCCAACAATTCATACTCTGGAACGTATTCCCACTCAAGCGTATGCTGCATGACCTATTCTTTGGACGGTGCTGGTCGCCTTCCACGGCCGCCTCGGCCACGCCTCCGATTTCCAGAGGGTTTCGTAGTTCTTGCCTTCTCCTCCCCACCCCCGCCGGACGCTTTCTCCTCGGACGACTTTCGTCCTCTTCGCTGGGAGGCGTTGCGGCGGTCGTACACCTTTTTCCAGGCGCGCCTTGCCGCCTCCTGCTCGGCCAATTTCTTGCTGCGACCCACCCCGACGCCCATCACCTCGTCATTGACCTTGGCCGCAATTTCATAACGGTCGTCGCCTGCTGAATCGTCGTCCCGCAGCACCTCAAAGGCCAAGTCCTTCTTGCGCTTTGTGGCCCAATGGTGCAGTTGGCTTTTGAAGTCACTCGTCTCGTTCACCTGCTCGTCCAGGCCATAGTGCTTCAACATGAGCAAAACAGCACGCTGGGTCTTCTTGTACCCATGGTCCAAATAGATGGCCCCAATCAAGGCCTCAAGGGCATTGCCCACCATGGTGTCATGGATGTCCTCTCTGCGCATTTTGGCCCGAATCAAATGCTGCAACCCCATGTTTTTGCCGAGCAAATTCAAGTTCTTTCGGTTCACAATGCGGCTCTTTCGCTTCGTGAGCTCGCCCTCCTGGGCCTCTCTAAAATTGTGGTAGAGGTAATTGGCCATGGTCATGTCCAACACCACATCGCCCAGAAACTCCAGACGTTCGTTGCTCTTCAACCCTGTCTTGTCCCCATCCAGCATGGAACTGTGGGTACAGGCCTCGTCGTACACTTTTCTCTGACGGACACGGAGTCCAAACTCACGTCGCACCAAGGTGGAGATGTCGGTGTCAGGACCCGTTTGGGTGACCCGGTTCAGACGGGACCAAATACGAATCATGAAAGGGCTTTGAACACCACGGACGCGTTGTGACCGCCAAACCCAAAGGTGTTGCTCAAGGCTGCGCGGACTTCGCGCTTTTGGGCTTTGTTGAGGGTGAAATTCAACCGGTTGTCAAGGGCGTCGTCCACGTGCTCGTGGTTGATGGTGGGAGGCACCACTTGGTCCACAATGGACAGGATGCAAGCCATGGCCTCCACCGCTCCTGCGGCGCCAAGCAAGTGACCTGTCATGCTCTTGGTGGAGCTGATGTTCAGCTTGTAAGCGTCGTCGCCAAAGACTTGCTGGATGGCCTTGATTTCTGCCACATCGCCCAAGGGAGTGGATGTCCCGTGGACATTGACGTAGTCCACATCGGCCGAGGTCAATCCAGCATCCTCCAATGCGTTTTTCATCACGTTGCGCGCGCCAAAACCTTCCGGATGAGGCGCCGTGATGTGGTGTGCATCGGCTGTCATGCCTCCACCCACCATTTCGCAATAAATTTTTGCCCCGCGCGCCCGGGCGTGCTCGAGGTCTTCCAAAATGATGCCACCGCCTCCCTCGCCCAGCACAAACCCGTCTCGGGTGGCGTCGAAGGGACGAGAGGCGTGGGCTGGATCATCGTTCCTTGTGGACAATGCCTTCAATGCGTTGAATCCTCCGATGCCGCCTTCTGTCACTGCAGCCTCTGAACCGCCTGTCACAATCACGTCCGCCTTCCCGAGACGGATGGTATTGAAGGCATCAATCAGGGCGTGCGTGGAACTCGCACATGCGGAGACTGTGGCGTAATTGGGACCTCGAAGGTTGTTCCGAATGCTGATGTGTCCCGGCGCAATGTCGGTGATCAGCATGGGGATGAAGAACGGTGAAAAGCGGGGGGTGCCGTCTCCTGTGTAAAAATTCCGCGCCTCGGTCATGAAGGTTTGGAACCCGCCAATGCCCGAGCCCCAGATGACCCCAGCCCGGTCCGGATCGAGGTTGCCCTCTTCCACGGAAAGTCCAGCATCGTTCAGGGCCATTTCCGCAGTGACCACTGCATATTGGGTGAAAAGGTCCATTTTGCGTGAATCCTTCCTGTGGATCCACTCTGACGCGTCGAAGCCCTTGACTTCGCAGGCGAACTGAGTTTTGAATTTGGACGCGTCAAACCGCGTGATGGGCGCTGCCCCGCTTGTTCCTTGAACAAGATTGGCCCAAAACGTAGACACATCGTTGCCCAAGGGCGTCAATGCGCCCAGGCCAGTGACCGCTACACGACGGAGTTCCAAAAGCTCAGAGATTGGTTGTTCCCGAAGACAACAGGCTTAGCCTACTGTCTTGGAGATGTAGTCCACTGCCTGACCCACCGTGCTGATCTTCTCTGCTTGGTCGTCTGGAATGGCGATGTTGAATTCCTTCTCGAACTCCATGATGAGCTCAACAGTGTCGAGAGAGTCAGCGCCCAAATCGTTGGTGAATGAAGCTTCAGTGGCGACTTCGCCTGCGTCAACGCCCAACTTGTCCACGATGATCGCGGTTACTTTTTCTTGGATATCAGACATGATAAATAGTTGTATTCAGTGTGAATTCGGCCGCAAATTAACGGCCTCTCTCTCGGACCTGACAAGGAATTGGGAAACTTTTGAACGATTTCACAGGGATAACGGATTCCCATGGTACTCAACAAGCACCTCCTCTCGGGACTTGCGGGTGAGGTCTGGAACCTTCGCCCCGGCAGCAGGCCAACCCACGGGGATGTTCAAATAGGCCCTTTCGTTGGCCGGTCGTCCGAGGGACTCTGAAAGAAAGCCCATGGGGGACGGAGTGTGGGTCAAGGCGACCAGCCCAATGCGATGCAAGGCTGTCAACAGCATGCCCACCGCGATGCCCACGCTCTCGTTCACATAGTAGTTGGGCTTTTTTCCGGTTTCGTCTTTGGTGTCATGCACCTGCTTGAATACGACGATGAGGGCAGGGGCTTCTTCGATGAAGGGCTTCACATGGTCGGTGCCCAGAGGGCCCAAGTCCTCCAGCCACGTTTCGCTCATCCGACCATGGTAGTTCTTGAATTCTTCCTGTTCTGCAGCCTTCCGAATCTTCTTTCGCAGATCGGGGTCAGTGACCAGGCAAAATGTCCATGGTTGTTTGTGTGCGCCTGAAGGCGCTGTGCAAGCGGCATCGATGCAATGGCGGACAGCCTCCAAGGGAATGGGCTCCTGGGAAAACACACGCACGCTTCTCCGTGTCTCCAGCTCCTCCGCAAAGGCCTTGCTCTTGGCAATCATCTCTTCCGCCGACAACCTTGGCAAGTCGTAGGGAATGAACCCATCGCCAGCGTCTTTCTCGGTCATGACGAAGTGGTCTGGCGGACTTTTTTCATCAGCTTCGAGGCAAAAATGAACGCCTCCAAGTCGGGGTTTTGGGCTTGGAGAAGGTCCTCGCTGGCCCCATGCCAAGCGATTTGGCCTTGGTGCACAAAGTGAATGAAATCCGAGGCCTCCATGACGCTGTTCATGTCGTGCGAAACCACCACGGTGGTCATGTTGAATTCCTCGGTCAAATCGCCGATGAGGTTGTCAATGACAATGGACGTCTGGGGGTCGAGTCCCGAATTGGGCTCGTCACAGAACAAATACCTTGGGTTCATGGCAATGGCACGTGCGATGCCTACGCGCTTCTGCATGCCACCGCTCAGTTCAGAAGGGAACTTCCCAGCCGCATTGGCCAGTTCCACGCGGGCCAAACAGACAGACGCCCGCTCCCGTTTTTCCTCCGCCGTCATGTCGCTGAACATCCTCAATGGAAAGGTGACGTTCTCTTCCACCGTCATGCTGTCGAACAAAGCACTGCCTTGAAACAGCATGCCGATCTCCTGGCGAACCTCCTTTCTCGCCACCCGGTCCATGGCCGTGAAATCTCGCCCATCATAGGTGACATGGCCTTGGTCTGGCTCGAGCAGTCCCACCGTGCATTTGGTCATCACACTCTTGCCAGAACCACTCCTTCCAATGATGAAGTTGACCTTCCCGGGATGGAACGTGGCCGAGATGTCGCGCAAGATGTTTTGGTCCCCAAACGATTTCGATACTTGATGGATCTGGATCATGGAATGCGGGGATTAGCCAAGAAGCATTTGGGTCAGCAACAAATTGGCCACCATGACGATCACGACTGCATACACCACAGCTTTGGTGCTGCTTCTTCCCACTTCCAAAGCGCCACCAGAAGTGAAGTAGCCGTGGTAGGCACTCACCGAAGAAATGATCAGTGCAAAAACACAGGTTTTGATCAAGGCATAGGTGACGTCAAAAGCATTGAAATCGATTTGCATGCCGTATTCGAAATCTGCTGCCGAACTCACCCCTGTGGAAACCCCCACCCACATGCCTGCGCCGATGCCGAGGGCCATGCTGAGAATCACCAAAAAGGGAATGCATACGAGGGCGGCAATCATCTTGGGAAGCACCAGATATCCTGCACTGTTGACCCCCATGATCTCTAGGGCATCGATCTGCTCCGTGACGCGCATCGTCCCCAATTGAGAGGCAATGTTCGAGCCAACCTTTCCCGCCAAAATCACGGGGATCAAGGTGGGACTGAATTCCAGAATCATGGTCTGTCGGACCGTGAAGCCAATCGTGTACACCGGGATCCATCCACCAATTTGGTGCGCTGTTTGAATGCAAATCACGGCCCCCATGAAGACGCTCAACAAAGCCACAATACCGAGGCTTTGAAGGCCAATGGCATTCATTTCCTCCACCAACAAGCGACGAAAAATTTCGCCTCGCTCAGGACGTCGAATCACGTGACGCATGAACGCAGCGTAGCGGCCGATGTGGAAAAACACACGCATGGGACGAAGGTACAAGCTAACTTCGCGGTCATGAACCTTCAAGGATTCAGACTTCTCCTGACCGCTTGTGCATTTCTCTTGCTCTTGGGGACAGGATGCACCACCACCCGTGGGACCAAGGGCAAGTGCCCTACCTGTCCCGAATGGTCGGTGGCACACCCCACCAATCGATAACTTCTGATGGCCCACATTCCCCATACATACGCCGTCATCATGGCGGGAGGCATCGGCTCGCGGTTTTGGCCCATGTCCCGCTCTGCCCAACCCAAACAGTTTTTGGACATCCTTGGGACTGGACGCTCCCTGATCCGCATGACCTATGACAGGCTCGAAAAACTGGTGCCTGCAGACCACATCTTGGTCGTCACGAATGCACGGTACAAAGACCTCGTCGCCGCCCACCTTCCGGACCTGCCTTCTGACAACATCTTGTGCGAGCCTTTCATGCGCAACACCGCCCCGTGCATCGCCTATGCCAATGCAGTGATTGCCTCTCGCGATCCAGAAGCCTCCATGGTGGTGGCCCCCTCCGACCATCTCATTTTGGACGAATCCGGGTTCCTAGAGGTGTGCAAGACGGCCTTGGACGTGACGCGCGAAACCACCAACCTCGTCACTTTGGGCATCCAGCCCACCAGGCCCGACACGGGGTACGGCTACATCCAATACGAGGAGTCCAGTGACCCTGCACGCGCTGAAGTGCGCCGTGTCAAAACGTTCACGGAAAAGCCCGATGCAGACACCGCAAAGACGTTTGTCCGGTCCGGGGAGTTTTGCTGGAACAGTGGGATCTTCGTTTGGTCCCTGCGGAACATTCAAGCTGCGTTTGAGGCCCACCTTCCCGACATGTTGCATGAATTCAAAGGACTTGACTTGGACAATGAAGCCCAGCTGAACACTGTCTTTGGGCACTGCGAGAGCATCAGCATCGACTACGGGATCATGGAAAAGGTCGACCAAGTGCAGGTGGTCCTATGCGACATTGGTTGGAGTGATTTGGGCACTTGGGGCAGCCTCAAGCAGAAGCTCGAAGACGATCCGCAGGGCAATGCCAGCATCCATGTTGAATTGCGCGCTGTAGATGCAGGAAACAACTTGGTGGTGGGCTCGTCCCAAAATGGCGCTGTCCAAAAGCTTGTGGCCATCAAAGGCATCGACAACCTGATTGTGGTGGACACGCCTCACGCCCTGCTCATCTGCCCGGCAGAAGAAGAACAGTGGGTGAAGACTTTGGTCGGAGAACTCAAGCAAGACAAAGGCGAGCCCTTGGTGTGAGGGTGCCTCAACGGCGACCCACCATGTCCGAAGGCACCACCCATGCGTCGTATTCCTCCTCTGTAAGATAGCCGGTGGACAAGGCCGCGACCTTGAGTGTGGTGCCCTCCGCATGTGCCTTGCCAGCAATCTCTGCGGCCTTGTAGTACCCAATCTTGGTGTTGAGCGCGGTGACGAGCATCAAGCTGTTGTCCACCAACTCTTGGATGCGCTGCGTGTTGGCCTCCATGCCCTCAATACAGTGTGTTGCAAAAGACCTCGATGCATCGCCAATCAGGCGCGCAGACTCCAAGATGTTTTTGGCCATCATGGGCTTGAAAACGTTCAGCTCGTAATGTCCCTGGGTGCCGCCAATGGTCACCGCCACGTCGTTGCCCATGACTTGGGCACAAACCATGGTCAGGGCCTCACACTGGGTGGGGTTGACTTTGCCAGGCATGATGCTCGATCCCGGTTCATTGGCAGGCAAAAGCAACTCTCCAATCCCCGAGCGCGGCCCCGAACCCATCATCCGGATGTCGTTGGCCACCTTGTTGAGGGACACGGCGAGCTGCTTGAGCGCACCATGGGTTTCCACAATGGCGTCGTGTGCCGCAAGCGCTTCAAATTTGTTCTCGGCCGTCACAAAAGGATGGCCTGTGGACGTCGCGATGTGCTTGGCCACGAGGACGTCATATCCTTCAGGAGTATTGATGCCCGTGCCAACGGCAGTGCCCCCCAAGGCCAACTGTTTGAGATGTGGCAAGGTGTTCCGCAACGCCTTCAACCCAAAGTCCAATTGGGCAACGTACCCCCCAAGTTCTTGGCCAAGGGTCAACGGGGTGGCATCCATCAAATGGGTGCGGCCGATTTTGACCACGTCGTCCCATTCGTTTGCCTTGGTGTTCAATGCAGTTCGCAATTGCTCCACACCAGGAATGGTGGTCTCCACCACCATGGCGTACGCCGCAATGTGCATCGCCGTGGGGTAGGTGTCGTTGGAGCTTTGGCTCTTGTTCACATCGTCGTTGGGGTGGACCGGCCGCGTCCCTTCCCCGAGGGTCCCTCCTGCAAGAACATGGGCGCGGTTGGCGATCACCTCATTCACGTTCATGTTGCTTTGGGTCCCTGAGCCCGTTTGCCACACCACCAATGGGAACTGATCGTCGAGCTTCCCTTGCAAAATCTCCTCACATGCAGCAGCAATCAAATCGGTTTTGGAGGCTTCCAACACGCCAAGTTCTCGGTTGGTCCAAGCTGCCGCCCTTTTCAGATGCGCAAACGCGCGGACGATTTCCATGGGCATGGAGCCCACAGGGCCAATCTTGAAGTTGTTTCTTGACCGCTCGGTTTGCGCACCCCAAAACTTGTCGGCGGGCACGTGAACCTCGCCAAGTGTGTCTTTCTCAATCCTTGTCGACATGTTGGTATCGTGTGTTCGTTGGCATCAGTCTTCGCTGTGGTCGGCCCCTGCCCCTTCGCCCATCAAGAAAGCGCGGAGAAACCCGTCGAGGTCGCCGTTCATTACTGCATCCACATTGGACGTCTCATGGCCAGTACGGACGTCCTTGACCATCTTGTAGGGCTGCATCACGTACGAACGGATTTGGGAACCCCATTCAATTTTTTTCTTGTCGGCCTCAATCTCTGCGCGGGCTTCGTTGCGCTTGGCGATCTCCATTTCGTAGAGTTGGGACTTCAACAGCTGCATGGCCTTCTCCTTGTTGCCCAATTGGGAGCGCGTTTCCGTGTTGTCGATGATGATGCCGGTGGGTGCGTGACGCAAACGAACGCCCGTCTCGACCTTGTTGACGTTTTGGCCCCCTGCGCCGCCTGAACGGAACGTTTCCCAAGTGATGTCAGAGGGGTTGACGTGGATGTCGATGGTGTCGTCCACAAGGGGGTACACGTACACGCTGACAAAACTCGTATGCCGTCTGGCATTGCTGTCAAACGGGCTGATCCGAACCAAGCGGTGCACCCCGTTTTCGCCTTTCAGCATCCCAAAGGAAAAGTCGCCAGAAAACTCCAAGGTCACTTGTTTGATGCCGGCCACATCGCCGTCTTGCAAGTCCAGTTCTTTCACCTTGTGGCCATTCTTCTCTCCCCACATGCGGTACATCCGCATCAACATCGACGCCCAGTCGCAGCTTTCTGTGCCCCCAGCTCCTGAAGTGATTTGCATCACGGCATTGAGGCTGTCCTCCTCTGCGCTGAGCATGTTCTTGAACTCCAGCTCCTCCACCGAGGTCAAAGCTCCTGCAAACGCTGCATCCACCTCACCCTCTTCCGCTTCCCCTGCCTTCATGAATTCGTGGAGCACAAGCACGTCCTCCACCGCGGAGCCGCAAGCATCGTAGGCGTCCACCCAGCTTTTTTTGGTCCGCATCCGTTTCATCACCTTCTCGGCGGCCTTGGAGTCGTTCCAGAATTCTGGGTCTTGCGTCAGCTTCTCATCTTCCGCAATTTCCATTCGCTTTTGTTCCACCGCCAGGTACCCCTTCAATTCTTCCACGCGCTTGGCCAGGGAATGGATTTTGTCAACCGTCAACATGAGGCAAAAGTAGGTTCCGCGGGGTCAAGCCCCACATGTGTTCATCGGTCCGATGCCTCCTTCAAGGCCCGGAGCACCATGTGCTGAGGAAAACCGCGTTGCATCAACCACCTCAAGACCCTTTCACGATGCGCCTCCAAGTCTTCGGAACGTCGAGAAAGCAAGGCGTTTGCGGCTGCCTGCCACGCATGCTCGTCGAACGCGGCAATGGCGCGGTCGATGTGCTTCGAGGCGACCCCTCGGGCAGAGAGACCTGCACGGATTTTCAAGGGGCCCCATGACTTGTGTTCCAAATGGACCCGCGCGTAGGATGATGCGCAACGTGCGTCGTCCAAAAACCCTTCCGCCAATAGAAGGTCCATCCCACGTGCCACCCAGGACTCAGCTTCGGACGAAGTTGGGGGTGGATCCATTTTGCGCAGCACTTCCTGGAATTTCGCCAAAGCTTCCCGCTCGCTCCGGTCGCGCAAACCACACCACTTTCGAACCCGGTCCAACGCCGCCTTGAGGGCTTTATTCTGCTTGCTTTGCATGTCCACGGCTGAAAGGTGCACAGAAAACCCGTATTTTGCAGATTCTAACCATCCCAACTTCACCGCCATGCGGTCAGAAATTTTGCAACGTATCCAAACGCTCCTCGGCAACGAGGACTTGGAGGCCATCCGAAAGGATGTGCGCAGTGAGATCGAGTCGTTTCGTTCCTTGATTCAAGAAGACTTCCGAACCCAACGCGAGGCTTGGGCGGAATCGGAGCATGATCCCGACGACAAATTCGAGTTTCAACCCAGCGAAGAAGAAATTGAATTCAACGGTCTTCTGACGCAGTTCAAAGAGAGGGAGAAGGCCTGGAAGCAGAAGATTGCAGAGGAGCAACGCGCCAACTTGGAAGTGAAGCTCGCCTTGATCGATGAGCTCAAAAAAACCATCCAAGAAGAAGAGAACATCGGCGCGGCCTTTGCCCGGTTCAATGCGGTTCGTGAGAAGTGGGAAGCCACAGGGGATGTTCCTGGAGACCGCTACCGCGAAGTGCACGATGAATACCATCGTTTGCGGGACGAGTTTTTCTACAACATCAACATCTACAAGCAGCTCCAAGAGCATGACTTGCAGAAGAATCTGAAGTTGAAAGAAGCCCTCATTGCCCAAGCCCAAACCCTCGAAACCATGGAGGGTCTGAAAGAACGTGAAGCGCTCGCCCGGTCCCTTCAAAAACAATGGTTCGACATTGGTCCCTCCCCGCGGGAGACCTTCCAAGCCATGGCGGACACCTTTTTTGGATTGACGCGGTCCACCTTTGATGCCGTCAAGGAGCACTACGACGCCATCCGGTCCCAATTCGAAGTGCACAAAGGAGAAAAGGAAGGGTTGATCACAGCCATCCAAGAAGCCCTGACACAGGACATCGAAGACCACAAGGGGTGGCAAGCCGCCACAAAGCAAGTGGTCGCTCTGCAAGCAAAGTGGAAATCCACAGGCTTTGCAGGCAAGGAACACAACGAGGCTCTATGGGGACAATTCCGAGAGGCCGCCGATGTGTTCTTCGAGCGCAAACAGGTGTTCTACGACCGTGTCAAAGCCTCGAGCAAGGTGAGCAAGGAGAAAAAAATGGCCCTGATC
>JBELJW010000076.1:0-9064 GCA_042089975.1 Flavobacteriales bacterium
AAGCCCCGAAGACCTCGAAAAAATGGTCGAAGGATTTGTGCTTGACCAGGGCTTCGTCAAAGCCAAGGAGGCTGCGTTTGTCAAAAACGACCCACATGAGGTTGGGATGGAAATCCACAGCAACAGAAGCCGCGTCGTGCGACGCATGTGGGAACATTTGGGACACAAGGTGGTCAAGGTGGACCGCGTCGTGTATGGGCCACTGACCAAAAAGGACCTGCCGCGCGGCCATTGGCGCCACCTGTCCGACCAAGAGTTGAACATGCTCCGCATGACCACTTGATTGAACGTATCTTCCTTCCATGAACGGCAGTCTGGTCATCATCCCCACCTACAACGAGCGCGAGAATGTGGTGCGCATGCTCGAGACGGTCATGGCCTTGGCCTTTCCGTTTGACGTGCTGGTGGTGGACGATGGGTCGCCCGACGGCACTGCCGCACTTGTCAAGGAAACCCAAGCACTTCATCCCCAACGCATCCACTTGCTGGAGCGGAAGGGAAAGCTGGGTTTGGGGACTGCCTACATCGCTGGGTTCCGCTGGGGGTTGGAGCGCGGGTACGACTTCATCTTCGAAATGGACTGCGACTTTTCACACAATCCGGAAGATCTGGTTCGGCTCCGAGACGCTTGTGCCGAAGGCGGAGCAGGCATGTCCGTGGGGTCTCGGTATGTGCGGGGTGGCGGGGTGGACAACTGGCCACTCAATCGCCTCATCTTGAGCTACGGGGCATCCTTCTATGTCAACTTCATGCTGGGCCTCGGTGTCAAAGACAGCACCGCAGGCTTCGTGTGCTACCGCCGCGAGGTCCTTGAAACCATCCAACTCGATGCGGTGCAATTTGTGGGCTACGCCTTTCAAATTGAAATGAAACTTCGTGCCAAGCGCAATGGGTTCAGACTCCAAGAAGTGCCCATCACTTTCGTGGACCGCGAATTGGGGACCTCCAAGATGAGCATGAATATCTTCCGCGAAGCCTTGCTTGGCGTCCTCCAAATGCGCTACAAACGCATCTTTTTTCCACCCGCCAACAACCCTTGACCCATGTCCTCTCCCACCTTGTTTCGCCAGGCCCATGTGGTCAACGAAGGCTCTGTCAAAGTGCAAGATGTCCTTGTGGAGAACGATCTGATTTTGGCGGTGGGCGTCGATTTGGCGCAAAACGACGGGGAACAGGCTGTCAAGGCAAAAGCAGAAAAGGCCACGGTCAAAGATTGCCGTGGATTGTGGCTGATGCCCGGTTGCATCGATGACCAAGTCCATTTCCGTGAGCCAGGACTGACCCACAAGGCGGAAATCGCCACAGAGTCCGCCGCGGCCGCAGCGGGAGGGATCACCTCCTTCATGGAAATGCCCAACACCGTGCCGCAGGCACTGACACAGGAACTGCTTCAAGACAAGTACGACCGCGCCGCCGAGGTCAGCCCTGTCAATTACAGCTTCTTCATGGGCGCCAGCAACCACAACCTCGACGAAGTCTTGAAGACCGATCCGTCTAGGGTGTGCGGCATCAAGGTGTTCATGGGTTCCTCCACTGGCGACATGCTGGTGGACGAGTCGGCGGTGCTCGAAGGCATTTTCAAAGAAGCCCCCACATTGGTTGCGACACATTGTGAAGACGAAGCCACCGTTCGGGCGAATGCCGCTGCTGCCAAGACCCGATTTGGGGCGCATGTCCCCATTGGACAGCACCCATTGATTCGGAGCGCAGAGGCGTGCTACCGAAGCTCTTCCAAGGCCGCTGAATTGGCCGACAAACTCGGGACCCGGCTTCACATTTTGCACATCAGCACGGCGAAAGAACTTGAGCTGTTCAACAACACTCAAGAACTCGAAGACAAGCGCATCACCGCGGAGGCATGCATCCACCACTTGTGGTTCACCGACGCAGACTACGCGGACAAAGGCACCCACATCAAGTGGAACCCTGCGGTCAAGACAGCTCAGGACAGAGAACAAATCCGGGCGGCCTTGCTAGACGGCCGAATCGATGTGGTGGCCACGGACCATGCACCTCACACAAAGGAGGAAAAGGACAGAAGCTACTTTGAAGCCCCTTCAGGCGGACCGTTGGTGCAACACGCTCTTGTGGCCATGTTGGACCTTGTTCATGAAGGCTTGCTGTCGGTGGACAAGGTGGCAGACTTGATGGCGCACCGCGTGGCGCGTTGTTTTCAAATGGCGGACCGTGGATTCATCCGACCAGGCATGAAAGCAGACCTTGTGCTCGTGCAGCCCCATGACCCGTGGACCGTTCGCGAAGACAACATCATGTCCAAGTGCGGGTGGTCGCCTTTTCAGGGTCACACTTTCACCAGCCGTGTCCAGGAAACGTGGGTGAACGGAACCTGCGTATGGGACGGCATGCGCATCACCACCCAACATGGCGCCCATGTTGGCCAACGGCTCTCCTTTGCGCGCTGATTCAAAAGGCAAAGCGGCGGGAATGATGTTCCTGACTTGCTTGCTCCTTTGGGGCTGTGCCTCGGACCCTGTCGGTGGACCCGCTGTTCCTTCGCCTCCCAGCCATGTCCTCTCCAAGGACAGCTTTGTCGTGGTCATGGCAGAGATTCAACTTGTGGAAGCCTCCTTGCAGTTGCGCATTCACAGAAACGACAACGAACGCATGCGCATGGCAGAGGCCTACAACGACGTTTGGCACCGCACGGGCGTGAGCGCATCCCAATTTGAAACCAGCCACGCTTGGTGGTGGTCGCACCCTTCCGCCATGAAAGACGTGTTGCGCGATGCCGTCGACCTTCTGAAAACCATGGAAGCCAGTCTCAACCATGCGGACACCGCTTCCACCAATGCGGACACCAAATTTCGGGCGCCTCAATCAGGGGACCGCGTTCCTTCCCTTCCTTCAGAGCGTCCGCGCAAGTAAGCCTTGGCCGTCTGCTCAATCACCTCACGAATGGGGGTGTACGACCAAGAGACCCCCAAACTTTCCATCGCCTCCACAATCCGCGTGCCCTCGTAGGCATGATGCGCTCCCGTGTTCGCCAAGCTCTCTCTTGTGGCCACCGACCGACGGCCTGTGAGCGCCTCCAGCAAGGCCAACGCACGCCAAATCCACCCGACCATCCATCGGTGGACAGGTCGATGAGGGGGGCGAACATGAAGGGCCAATGCAATGGCCTTCATCAACGCTTCGTACGTCCATTGTTCTGCGCACAGCACAAACCGTTCATCGCGGACCTCACTCAACCCCAAGCGGACACAGGCCTCTGCAACATCTTCTGATCCGACGAATCCATTGCTCCCCTTGGGGTACCATGCCAAACCTCGTGCGAGGCGGTCAAACAAGGCGCCAGAGCTCCTGGAAAAATCGCCTGGACCCAACACCACTGTGGGATGAACAGCCACCAAGCCTCCTGGCAATCCTTCCACGGACCCACGCCATGCCTCCATCTCTGCCCTGTGCTTGCTTCTGGCGTACCCCGTGGTGCCCGGCTGTTCCTCAAAAAGGGTGTCCTCATTGGTGGGTTGGCCTTCCTTTCGCCCCAGCGCTGCCACACTGCTCACATGCAGCAGCCTCGGGGTGCCGCAGTGAAGCATAGCGTCCACCAAATGGGCGGTGCCTTGCGCATTGATGCGGTCCATTTGGCCATGGTCTTTGGGGTGAAAGGACACCAAGGCTGCGCAATGAAAGACGCGTTGTACCCCTTCAAGGGCATCCTCAAGGCTTGCTTGATCTGTCAAATCACCCTCCACCCATTCCAAACGGGAACGGCCCTCGGGCACCCGAAGCTGCACAGCAGCCTCCACCAGGGACGTGTCGCTCGTGGCCCGACGCAATGCCCTGACGGCCTCCCCACTTTGGAGAAGCTTGACCACCAAGGGCATGCCCACAATCCCCGTCGCACCCGTCACCAAATTCATGTCTCGAAAGTACTGCGCGACCTACCTTCGTTCAACGATGGCCGCCCCCAAACACATCCAGCCAATCTTGGAGCGCATGCCGCAAGAACCAGGGGTGTACCAACACTTTGATGCCCAAGGGAAATTGCTCTACATCGGGAAGGCCAAAAACCTGAAGAAAAGAGCTTCCAGCTATTTCACAAAGAACCAAGCCAACGGAAAGACCAGGCTTTTGGTTCGAAAAATCCACGACATCCAGTGGATTGTCACTGCCTCTGAGTCCGATGCCTTGTTGTTGGAGAACAGCATGATCAAGGAGCACAAGCCCATCTACAACATCCAGCTCAAGGACGACAAAACCTACCCCTTCCTCGTGTTGAAAAAGGAGCGCTTCCCGCGGGTCTTTCCCACCCGTCAAGTGCGCAAGGATGGCAGTGAATACTTTGGCCCCTATTCACATGTCAAAGGGATGCACGCCGTGCTGGACCTGTGCAAAAAGCTCTATCCGGTGCGCACGTGCAGCTTGGCCCTGACGGAAGAAAACATCACCTCGGGCAAGTTTCGGGTATGCCTTGAGTACCATGTTGGGAACTGCCTAGGACCTTGTGTGGGGAAGCAAACGGAAGAGGCCTACAACGAAAGCGTCGCCGCCATCCGACACGTGCTTCGCGGCAACTTGGGACAGGTAAAGGCTGCCCTGAAAGCAGCCATGTCGGCCGCCGCCGAAGACCTTCGGTTTGAAGAGGCAGAGCGGCTCAAGCTCAAGCTGGAAGCCGTGGCCAAGTTCCAAGCCAAAAGCACGGTGGTCCACCCGACCATCTCCGACGTGGAAGTGTATGGGCTCGTGAGCGATGCCAAGTCGTCTTTTGTGAACTTCATGCGCATTCACAACGGTGCCGTGGTTCAGGGGCAAACCCTCGAGTTCAAGCGTCGCTTGGATGAAACCGATGACCAAGTGCTTGAGGCGGCCATCCCTCAAATACGGGACCGCTTCAACGTGGCCAGCCGCACCGTCCTCGCCCAAGTGGACGTGTCATTGGAACTGCTGGGGGCCGAGTGTTTGGTGCCTCAGCGAGGGGACAAAAAGAAACTGCTGAACATGAGCCTGCGCAATGCCCAGTTTGCCATGAGGGACCGACATGCACAGTTGGAGCAGGTGGACCCAGACGCCGCAAAGGAACGGCTCATGGAGACCATGATGCACGACTTGCGTCTCAAAGAACACCCCGTTCACATGGAGTGCTTCGACAACAGCAACATCCAGGGCACCTCCCCAGCCTCCGCATGTGTCGTGTTCAGGAATGGCAAACCCGCCAAACGAGATTACAGGAAATTCAACATCCGAACAGTGGAAGGTCCGGACGACTTTGCCAGCATGAAGGAGGCCGTGTACCGCAGGTACAAACGCTTGAAGGAAGAGGGAGAGTCCCTGCCACAGATGGTCGTCATCGACGGCGGAAAAGGACAGCTCTCTCATGCCATGGAAGCCATCGACGAACTTGGCTTGAGAGGAGAGATTGCCTTTGTGGGGATCGCCAAGCGATTGGAAGAATTGTACTTTCCGGGCGACAGTGTGCCCATTTACCTGGACAAACGCTCACCCACATTGAGGGTGGTGCAACACATGCGCGACGAGGCCCACCGTTTCTCCCTTGCCCACCACAGAAAGCGCAGGAGCAAAGCGTTCCTTCATTCCGCCTTGGACGACATTTCTGGCGTGGGGGCCAAAACAAGGGAGGCACTGATGGGCCATTTTGGCGACATCGAAGGGGTCCGCGCAGCGACGGAGACCCAGCTTTTGGGCGTAGTCAGTTTGCGCGTGGCCAAAGCCATTCGCGCCCACTTTCACGAGGCCAAGAAATAAGGGGTCTCCCCGTCAGTTGCAGACTTCTCCAAAGACGGAGAGCAAGGCGAGCAAATCCTGCACGGACACTTGGTCGTCCCCATCAATGTCCGCATTGCAGGACGACGCACAACCAAAGTCCGAGAGCACAGTCAACAAGTCGCCCACCGTGATGCTTCCATCGCCATTCAAGTCGCCATAGCAGGTCTCCGCGCAAGACGCGTACTCACATGACCCGTCGTCCACCGTGGCGCTCGCGTTGAAGTTGCATGCGCCAGGGTCCGTGCATTGGGACACGTCGATGGTCACAGACGAGCGTGGTCCGGCGCACGTGACGTCCAACGTGCTCTCCACGTTCCAGACATAGAAGAAGTAGTAGTAGTCCAAACTCGGACCCGCCGTGCTGTTGGTGATGGACCCCAGCCCCGCCAAATCATAAGGGTAGCTCAGGGCCGACGACGTTCCCTCTCGCCAAAGCTGAGGGTCGTCCGTGGTGCAACGCAAACCATATCCTGTGCCCGGTTCCAATTCCACACCGATGGACAACAGGTGCTCCCCATCCTGGACTTCTTCTGTGGCAGACCACAAGACCTGCCCAAAGGCATCGATGATCTCAAATGACCGGTCAAAGGTGCCGTTGGCCTGCAAGGTCACATCGACAAGACGCATGGGCTCGGTGACGTCAAATTCCAACCAGCGCGCGCTGTTGGGGTGGTACTGTCCTCCGGGCTGCACCGCAAGTTCACCGCCCGTCCCAGAAGGACCTGTGGTGACCTGGCTCGCCTCTGCCCACAATGTGGTGGACTCCGTGACCAAAGGCAGGTTGACATCCGAACCTTCTGCCACCAAGTTGCCTCCAACTTCAGCGTCAAACCACTGGATCAGCGCCCCTCCTGTTGCCTCCGCCGTCAACAGAATCGATCCAGGGGAAGACAAAGTAGTGTCGGGGGAGATGGTTGGGGCCTCCGTTGGGCCATCAAACACCACAACGTCCACCTCTGAAGACGAGATGGCATTGCCACACTGGTCCTCGACGGACACCGAATAGGATCCTGAAACCCCCACCTCGATGGTCGAAGTGGTGGCGCCATTGCTCCACAGATAGGCTGAGCCATCACTTGCACTCAATGTCCATATGCTTCCTGCGCAGAGGTTTTCATCTCCCTCCACAGCCACCGACGGTGCCACAGAACCGTCCAAGACCTCCACCTGCACCGTGTTGGACAAGCCTGCACATCCCTCCGCATTGAAGGCGGTCAATGCATAGAGTCCCGCCTCCGTCACTTCCAGCATGTTGCCGGCCGTGGTGCCGTTGCTCCATTGGTAAGAATCAAACCCAACGGGCGCCATCAAGATGGCGCTCTCCCCGGGGCAGATGCTTGTGGCCGAGGCCTCGATGGCAAGGGGCACTGTGCAGGGTACTTCGAGGACAGTGTGGTATTGATCGACTGCAGGAGCCGTCAGTTCCGTGGTCAAACCACTGGGCCAAAACACCGTGGCGGTTTCCACGACATCGGCCGCGCCCAGCCCAAAGTGGCATGAAAACGTCGAGGTGATGCCGTAGCTCTCTCCAGCGCGCACGCTGCGCACTTGCGTGCCAAAAGAGCCGGTGATTTCGACCGTGGCGCCCACAGCGTCCCTGTTCGATTGAAACCCTTCGAGCTCAAAGGTGATCCAGTGCTGGTCGGCGTTGCCTTCGTTCAGCCACAAGACATCGTCGTTGCCATTGTCTGCGCTGACATAGCCGTTTCCGTAGCTCGCGTACAGGTCCACTTGACCGTCGCGGTTGACATCGCCCGTGGCAAAGCTGTGCATCGTGTCGCCGTAGGGAAACATGTTGGGCACTTGGGTGAAGGTTTGGTCTCCATTGTTGTGGAAATAGGCGTGCACCCCTCCGCTGTAGACGAGGTCCACATAGCCGTCGTTGTCAAAGTCCTCCATCTTGGCTTGCAGGAAGAAGCCTGTGACTTCCAGGCCGCTGCCCTCGGTGATGTTCGTGAATTGGCCTGCGCCGTTGTTCTCAAGCAAAAACAGGGTCGTGCTGTGGTTGGTGACCAAACAATCGAAGTCTCCATCGTTGTCCACGTCTGCAAAGTCTGCCGTCCAGCTCTGCTCAAAAAAGACCAAGCCCCGCGCTGCGGCTTCCTCCGTGTAATTGCCTTGCCCGTCGTTGACCCACAATTGATTGACCCTGCGCGGGTCCTGGGGGTCGTTGACGAATTGGCGGCACTTGGCGATGTAGAGGTCCAAATCCCCGTCCCTGTCGAAATCCGTCCAAACGGAGCCGTAGTTGCCGCTGTGGTCCGTGTTGGGATAGCCTCCCGTGTCGTAGCTGGTCAAAGGCATCAAGCCTGATTCGCTGGAAAGCGAACCTGATTCTTCTCCTTTCCAAAGACGGCTGACGGCATCGTCGTGGCACGCAAAAACATCCAATACACCGTCCATGTCAATGTCCGCCATGTTGCAGGCTTGCATGAACATGCTCCCGTTGCCCAAGCTTTGAAGGTTCGCTTGCCCAGGGGCAGTGATGTGCATCATGTGCACGCCGTCGTAGGACCCTCCGCTGAAAACGTCCTTGTGGCCGTCGTTGTCAAAATCCCCCACGCACATGCCCCACTGACTGGAGCCCGAAACCTGGCCCAACGGGTAATCTTCGAACGCCCCAGAAGGCGTCTGGTACAAGGTGTGAAGGTCCCGGCTTTGGTCCAACACGATCAAATCGTCCAGGCCGTCACCGTCCAAGTCTGCAAAGCCCACACACCCCCCACTGTTGAAGGTTTGAGGCAAAGCGCCATTGCCATTCACAAAGGACTGTCCCCAACTCGACTGAGTCAAAAGGATGACAAACAAGGAAGCGAAGGACAGGCGAATGATACGAAGCATGACGAAAAGATTGAATTTCAGAACCTTGAAGATACAACCCCTTTGGGTTCTGCGGGTTCAGTGCGGGCATCAAAGGCCCCAACGGTTCGCCCAATCGGGCCCCGCCAGCGCCATGCACTCCTTCACAAGGCGTTCCACAATGTCCCCAGCGGGCTCCAGGTCGCGAAGCATCGAAGACACTTGGCCAATCTCCAATTCCCCTTCAGTCATGTCCCCTTCGAACATGCCCCGCTTCGCCCTTCCTCTTCCCAAGAGGGCGCGAAGTTCATCTTGGGAAGCGCCCGCCTGCTGGGCGGCCACCACGCGTTGCGCGAAGGGGTTGTCGAGAAGCCTCACCGGAGTGACCTCTTTCAATTCCAAGCTGGTCGAACCTTCCTCTGCAGAAAGCACCGCCTCCTTGAAGGCTTGGTGGGCAGAGCTTTCCGGCGTCGCCACAAAACGCGAGCCCAACTGAACGCCTTCCGCGCCAAGGACC
>JBELJW010000077.1:0-9045 GCA_042089975.1 Flavobacteriales bacterium
GTGGGGTGTTCAACTTTGTGACCAAGCGAGGCGTTGCACATGAACGGTCCAAAATCAGCTGGACCCAAGTGGAAACAGGGAGCGCAGTGACGTGGAAGTACCCCAGTTGCATCTTGAAAGGAAACGACAGCGTGGGCGAGTTTTACAGTGTGGCGGTGACCAACAACATGCAACAGGCCGACACGGGAACGAAGATGATTCACTTGGGCAAGCGCACGCGCTCCACCATCATCTCCAAAGGCATTTCTGCAGGCAAGTCCCAAAACAGCTACCGGGGATTGGTGCAAATCATGCCCAATGCGGACAAGGCTCGGAACTTCAGCCAATGCGACAGCTTGTTGATGACCGACCAATGCGGGGCGCACACCTTTCCGTACATCGAAACCAAGAATCCGACAGCCAAAGTGGAGCATGAAGCCACGACGAGCAAGATCGGAGAAGACCAAATATTTTACTGCCTCCAAAGGGGCATTGACGAGGAACAGGCCATCAGCCTGATTGTCAATGGCTACGCAAAAGAGGTGCTCAACAAGTTGCCCATGGAGTTTGCCGTCGAGGCACAAAAACTCCTGGCCATTTCACTCGAAGGATCCGTAGGCTAATGCTGACCATCAAAAACCTCCACGCCCAAGTGGACCAAACCGCCATCCTCAAGGGGCTTGACCTTGCGATTGCTCCCGGAGAAGTGCACGCCATCATGGGCCCGAATGGCTCGGGCAAATCCACTTTGGCCTCGGTGCTTGCCGGACGAGAAGATTACGAAGTCACCCAGGGGTCTGTGGATTTCGATGGGTCCGATCTTTTGGACATGGACGCGAGCGACCGCGCCCGTGAAGGCCTTTTCTTGGCGTTCCAATACCCGGTTGAAATTCCTGGGGTGAGCAACTTGAACTTCATGAAGGCGGCCATCAATGCCCAGCGGGAACACCGCGGCATGGAGGCCATCTCCGCGAAAGATTTCCTGGCCCTGGTCAAAGAAAAATCAGCCTTGGTGGAACTGGCCGGACGGCTTAGGGACCGAAGTGTGAACGAGGGCTTTTCTGGAGGAGAAAAGAAGCGCAACGAGATTTTTCAGATGGCCATGTTGGAGCCCAAGCTTGCCATCTTGGACGAGACGGACAGTGGTTTGGACATCGATGCCCTGCGCATTGTCTCACAGGGCGTGAATGCCATGCGTGAAGCAGGCCGCTCCTTTTTGGTGATCACGCACTACCAGCGCTTGCTGGACCACATTGTTCCGGACCACGTCCATGTGCTTTCCGACGGCAAAATTGTATTGTCGGGGACCAAAGATTTGGCCTTGGAATTGGAAGAGAAGGGATACGATTGGATCAAAGAGCCTGCAGTTTGATGGCCGATTCAACGTCGACATCCAAAGCTTTTTGGGAGGGATTGACGCCTTCTGTGTCCTCAGGTCTCACTTCTGTGGCAGAGGCAGGTCTTGCGGCGCTAGATCGCTTGCCTGTGCCCACGCGTCGTTCAGAACGCTGGAAATACAGCCCGTTGACGAGAATGTTGGCCCAACCCTTGAACAGCCCGAAGGCGCCTCACGGCATTCCTGAAGATATTCGTGTGCAGCCGATTCCAGGCCTTGATGCGTACCGTGTGGTCCTGGTGAACGGCCATGTGGTCACGGAGGCGTGCGATTTGCCGGTGGCCGAAGGCGTCATTTGCATGCCGTTGTTTCAGGCTTTGGACGAGGGTCGCCTTCAAGGAGTCGATGCGGATTGGTCCGGGTACCACGAACGGGAATGGGTGGGTGCGTTGCACGCCGCCCACGCCCAAGACGGGGTGTACTTGGAACTCAAGGCGGGGGTCACATTGGACCGTCCATTGCTGGTCCATCACCATGTGACCGGGGACAATGTCGCCGTTTGTCCCAGGCATCGGATTGTGATGGGGGACCAATCGTCAGCGGAAGTTGTGGTTTGGCACTCCTCCTCTTCTGAGGCGACTGGCATGGTGAATGCTTTGCTGGAGGGTCATGTGGGACGAGGTGCCCGCTTGGGGTTGGACAAGGTTCAGAACGAGCAAGGCAAGGTCTTTCATTTGGCCCATGAGCATGTGACCCAGGCGTCGGACAGCACCTTCAGGGTCCACTCCATGACGGTCCAAGGCCATTGGGTGCGGAACGAACTGAACGTGGCGCAAAAAGGACGCGGCGCCCACACCATCATGCATGGGGTGTATTTGCCCAAGGACCAGGAGCATGTGGACAACCACACGACCATGGACCACACAGTACCGAATTGCACTTCGAGCGAGCTCTACAAGGGCATTTTGTACGACCGCTCAACTGGGGTGTTCAATGGGAAGGTGTTTGTCCGACAAGAAGCCCAACAGACGAACGCATACCAACAGAACGCCAACATCGTGGCGGACCAAGGCGCAAGCATCAATGCGAAGCCAGAATTGGAAATTTATGCGGACGATGTGAAGTGTTCTCATGGTTGCACGGTGGGACAATTTGACGACGAAGCGTTGTTTTATTTGAAATCCAGGGGCATTGGAGAACGTGCAGCGCGCGCGTTGATGGTGCAAGCCTTCATTGGAGACGTCTTGGCTGGGATGGGGAGTGAAGAGGTGGCGGCAGAAGTCGAGACGTTGCTTTCCGAGCGCCACGGCTGGATGTGAACCTCACCATGATGGACCCCTCCCTCATCCGACTGGACAAGCTTCTTGTGCAAAGGGGATTGGTGGCGTCCAGGCCCAGGGCCGAGCGAATGATTGCGGACCATGGGGTGATGGTGGAAGGTCAACGGGTTCAAAAGCCAGGCAAGAAATTTTCTGCGGACGTGGAGGTCGCCCTTCTGGTGGAGGACATGCCTTGGGTGTCCCGAGGGGCGCTGAAGCTTCTCGCCGCGCTGAACGCATGGACGGACATTGATGTTGAGGGAGCCAAGGCGTTGGATGTGGGATGTTCCACGGGCGGATTCAGTCACGTCTTGTTGGAGCACGGGGCCGCCGCGGTGCTTGGGGTGGACACCGGCAAGAACCAGTTTGATGAGGGCTTGAAGGACGATGCGAGAATGGTGGTTCGTGAGTCCACCAATGTCCGTGATTTGACCCGTGAGGAACTCGTGGCGGTGGTGGGTGGAACCCCTGAATTGGTGGTGATTGATGTTTCGTTTGTGGGCCTTGCGCACATTTTCCCCAAAGTTGCCGAGCTCGTTGACCCGGGGGCGTGTGTGATTGCTTTGGTGAAGCCCCAGTTTGAGGTGGGGCCCAAGCATTTGGGCCGTTCTGGCATCGTGCGTGACCCTGCGCAACGGGAACGCGCCTTGGAGGAGGTCAAAGCAGAAGCTGTTTCATGCGGCTTTTCTGTGGCAGGTGCCCTTGATTCGCCCATTCAAGGAGGGGACGGAAACCACGAGTATCTTCTGCGACTTGAAAGAGTATCCCCATGACATCGACAGGCCACTATTCCGTTGACGCCATCCGTGCGCAATTCCCCATTCTTTCAAGAGAGGTGAATGGCCACCCTTTGGCCTATTTCGACAGCGCCGCTTCTGCCCACAAGCCGCAAGCGGTCATCGATGCCCAAGCCCGCTATCTCGCGGAGAAACACAGCAACATCCACCGCGGGGTCCACACCTTGGCCCAGGAAGCCACTGAGGCTTATGAGGGGGCCAGGGAAATCATCCGCGGCCACATTGGTGCAGCGTCAACTCAGGAAGTCCTCTTCGTAGGCGGGGCGACAGACGGCATCAATTTGGTTGCCCAAACATGGGGCCGACAACATCTTCAGCAAGGCGATTGCATGGTGTTGACCCGCATGGAGCACCACAGCAACATTGTGCCATGGCAGATGCTTGCAGAAGAGAAAGGGTTCCGGATTTTGGTCGTGGAATTGAATGCAGACGGCACCCTAGACGAGGACATGTTCCAAGCACATTTGTTGCAAGGCCCCAAGCTGGTGGCCTTCATGCATGTCTCCAACGCTCTTGGCACGGTGAACGATGTCAAACATTGGACCGCGAAATCCCATGAGGCGGGGGCCAAGGTGCTTGTGGACGGTGCCCAAGCTGTGCCGCACCTTCAAGTGAACGTGCAGGACTTGGGGGTGGATTTCTATGTTTTCAGTGGTCACAAGACCTATGGTCCCACAGGGATTGGTGTGTTGTACGGCCGTCAAAGCCTGTTGGAGGACATGCCGCCCTGGCGAGGGGGTGGCGAGATGATCGGTTCTGTGAGCTTTGAGCAAGGCACGACCTACAATGAGCTCCCCTACAAGTTTGAGGCTGGGACGCCTCACATCAGTGGTGGGATTGCCCTTGGTGCCGCCCTCCAATGGATGGGTGAAGTCGGGGTGTCGGCCTTGACGGCCCATGAGCACGCGCTGACGGAACACGCCCACGCGAGGCTTGCAGAGGTTCAGGGGATGCGCTTCTATGGCAAGGCACCATGCAAGGCCGGGGTGGTGTCCTTTTTGGTCGATGGGGTGCACCCGTACGATTTGGGCACGTTGTTGGACCAACTTGGCATCGCCGTTCGGACGGGTCACCATTGCGCTGAACCTCTGATGGACAAGTGGAACATCCCTGGAACGGTGCGTGCCTCCTTTGGCGCTTACAACACCTTGCAGGAAGTGGATCGACTCGCAGATGGCGTGGCCCGGGCGGTGACCATGTTGCGTTGAAAGCCGCACGCCTGCAGACGCTACCTTTGACTCATGTCCACAGGAATCGACGAACGACAAGAAGAAATTGTAGAAGAGTTTGCCATGTTTGGCGACTGGATGGAGAAATACGAATACATCATTTCGTTGGGGAAAGAATTGGCCCCCCTCGACCCTGAAGACAAAGTGGAGGACAACCTCATCAAGGGATGCCAGAGCCGTGTGTGGTTGGCGGCCAAAAAAGGCGACGACGGTCGGGTGATGTTCACGGCAGACAGCGATGCAATCATCACGAAAGGCCTGGCGGCGCTCATGGTGCGGGTGCTCAGCGACGCATCTGCTGCCGACATCGCTTCGGCCAATTTGTCCTTCCTCGACGACATTGGCCTTCACAGTCACCTCAGCCCCACACGCAGCAACGGCCTACAGTCCATGGTGAAGCAAATGAAGCTGTATGGTCTGGCGCTCACTGCAGGTGATTGATTGTCTGAAATAAACCGTAGCTTCAGGGGATGGTGCGCACTGGGTTCGTCTTCGCGTTGGCGATGGTTGGCGTTTGGGCCATTCAAGCCCAAACCCTGCCCTGCTCCTGCGCAGATGGCAGCGGCGATGAAGTCGTCACCAACACCGATTTCATTTCTCAGGTGCTGACGTACGGATGGGGAGATTCCATCCCGAGCGACTCGGGGGTGGAACCGGGGATGTGCGATTTGGACGGAGATGGGACGCGCAATGTGCACGACTTTGTCCTCGTCACAAGTTTGCAAAACCAGTACTGTCAGGAGCAAGGAGGAGAAGAGGTCTTGACGCTGACGGACACCATCCCCTCGACGTTCCAAGGTTGGGTTTTGGAGCTTGTGGAGGACCACACTGCGGGCCTCGGCGACCTTCCGGCGGGAGCCAAGACGTACCGTCTTTTTGCGGATTTTGCGGCGCTTTCGGGAAGTGAATTGCGCATGGTGGGCCTTTGGGGCGACGAACACGCGCCATGGTTCATCGATGCGCCAGGAGGATTGTATGTGTCGGCGTTTTCGGCGGCCAATGAAGATGCATTGCCCAGTCAAGAGCTGATCAATCCGCTGTTCTTCAGTGCCTTACCTCAAGTGGAATTTTCGTCGTTCTGGACGGTGGGCGACATGTGGGAGGGACCGGCCACGGTGGAAACGCCATACACCTTGACGCGCATGGCGCCAGGCCAGAGACTTGCCTTTGAGGCCGGTGAGTGGTCGTCTGCAAGCGCCAGCGGTTCAGGCATGTTGGCGGTGGCGGCCTCCATTTGGAACGACCGCGTTGTGGTGGATGGCCTGCACGTGATGGGACAATTCACCGTCCTTGATGGCCAGGATTTGTCGGGCCAAGCGGGCATGGCCTTGGTGTCGACCGACGGGGCGCACGGCAATGTGATGGGCTTCATGGTGGTTCCAGCCGAGCCCTTTGACATGTCCAATCTCGAAGTGCTTGGGTGCACAGATGAGACCGCCATCAACTTTGACATGGAAGCCACCTACAGCGATGGGTCCTGCGTGGCATGCGATGCGGGCGATCTCGACTGCGATGGCGTCATTGGGGTGAGCGATTTGCTGGGACTTCTCGCGGATTTTGGTTGCGCATCCGACTGCGGGGCGTCAGACCTGGACCAGGATGGCTCGGTGAATGTGGCAGACATTCTTGGGCTTCTCTCCCTGTTCGTAGGCTAAATACGCCGGCCTTTCAGCGCTTTTTGAGGGGTGCAATGGCCCCCATGCGGTGCAGGGTGTACCCATGTACATCAAGGACGGCTTGAAGTTTCTGCAGACGTTCTTGGGACAGGCCCGTTTGGTTCTTCCAAAGTTGCTCTGTGGCCTCGGCCTTGCGTTCGCCTCGAAAATCCGTGTCGCTGGCTCGATTGGGGTCCAAGGCGTCCAGATAAGCGTCGATTTCCCAACCCTTGTCGCGGGGCTGCCAGCCCAATGCATGGACAATGCGTGCCAATTCCTGTTTTGGCGACAGCACGAGGTCGTGGTAATGGACCAGCACGACGTCATGTCGTTGGGCGTTGTCTTGCACCACCCTTGCGTTCAGTAAGCACCAGATGTGAAGCTGACGAACCAAAGGATCTTTCAAGGATGTCAACTCAGGCCAATGGTGGTGCAGTTCGTGGTGGCCCGGAAACACATCGTGGACGTCGAGGTCGCGTCCCCGCGCCCCGAAGGCTTTGACTTGTGACACTGCGATGTCCCACGGATGCCGGACCAGCAAAATGGGCGGGGAGTCCAATGGTCCCTCTGCCAAGAGCCACGTGAGGAGGTGGTTGGCCCTGACGTGCTTGAACAGCAGGGTATGGGCGTTCCATGCGCGGGTCATGGAAGACCGCGAGCAGGTCCATGCATTGTGTTTTCGTCCAGAGAAGACGTCCCGCAAGTGTGCCAGATCTTGGACACTCAAGGTGGAGGCAACCGGCCGAGCCCCCCACCGACGCGGCACCACACCCTTGGTGCGGTGAAAGGGTTCCCAAACGGGGACGACGCCTGGAAGTTGGGCAAGCATGGACATGAGCCAGGTGCTGCCTCCCCTTGGGGAACTGAAGATGTGGAGGTGTCGCTCCAATTTCCACCGTCGTTGTCGAAGCACCAAAGATGCTGCATGGGAATCGAAGACCTGTCGAAGAGACATGGGGGTGAAGGTACGGGAGGTCTACCTTTGGGCTGTGAGTTCGACGCCCCCCCCTTCTGTTTCCTCCAGACTTCTTGGTGCTTCCGCCTGGATGCTGGGTGCCAAACTTCTGGGCGCAGCCGCAGGTTTTGGCCTTGCATGGTCGGTAGGCCGTCAAGAGGGACCGGAGGCCTTTGGCCGATTTGAATTGGGACTCACCGTCTTGACCATTGCCGCCATGCTCTCCAGGATGGGGTTGGACGGGGTGATGGTCAAATGGCTTGCGGCCTCTGGGGCCAAGGACGAATCGAAGGTGCAACGGCCGCTTGTCTTTCGTGCCCTTGGCGTGGTTTTCATGGCTTCTTTGGGGATGGCGGCACTGTTGTGGCGATGTTCAGGCCCATTGGCAGGGTGGCTCGGGGATGTGGAAGCGGCGCCCATGTGGCGACTCGTGGCATGTGGCATTCCTTGTGTGGCGCTTTGGGGCATGGCTTCTGAAATGTTGCGGGGCCTGTCCTTCATGCGGAGCCACGCCCTTGCACAACAAGGTCTTGTCACGGCATTGGCAGTGCTCGTGTTGTGGCTATTCAAAGGAGGTATTTTCTCAGCTTATGCCTATGCTGTTCTCATTGCTTTTGCAGGCACCATGTCGCTTTTGACCTGGGCACTTTGGTCCCGCAAATCTGCACCTTTGGCAACGGCGGACACCCACGAATGGGGCTGGAAGAACATGTTTCAGACGGGGTGGCCCATGTTGTTGGGATCGGCCATGTTTCTTGTGATGAGCTGGACGGACACTTTGCTGTTGGGTCACTTCATGGAGGAGTCTGAGGTGGGGGTGTACCGCGTGGCGTTCAGGTTGGCCGCTTTGGTGACTTTGGTTCAGGCTGCGGTGAACAGCTATGCTGCTCCTTGGTTTGCCCAGCGGCATGCCATAGGTGACCAAGCGGGTTTGCTTCAAGGCTTGAGGCAGGCCACAAAGCTCAACGTGGCTTTCAGCATTCCTGCATTCCTGGTTCTTGCATGGTTTCCCGAGTGGATGTTGGGCTGGTTTGGACCCTCCTTTTTGGCTGGGTCCTCTTGTCTGAGGTGGTTGGCTGCCGGACAAATGGTGAATGCCCTCTGTGGCCCCGTGATGTACCTCATGAACATGACAGGTCGCGAACGCCTTGCCCAACGGATTGTCTGGGCTGCTGCTGCATTGAACGTGGGGTTGAACCTTTGGGCCATCCCGCGGTTTGGCATCGTGGGCGCTGCGGCTGCCACGGCGGCGACGATGTGCATGTGGAATCTTGCGGCGGCGTGGGCGGTGCATCGCACCTTGGGGCTGTCGGTATGGAAGGCCCTGTCAACCCCACCTGCGAAATGAATGCATCTCCGTTGTCCAAGGTGAATTTCTTCGTGATCGGCGCCGCCAAATGCGGAACCACCACCCTCTATGCCCGCTTGAGAGCGCACCCAGAGGTGTTTCTGAGCCCCATGAAAGAGCCCAATTATTACAGCCGCAAGGACATTGACCCTTCTCGGTTTTCCAGGGCATTCAGGGCGAACACGAGGCTGGACCATGGTGCGTATCTGAAGCTTGACGACCCTCTCCCTGAACGCCAAGTGGGGTTCATTGAGACCCAAGAGGAGTATGCGAGGCTCTTCCGCGGGGCCAACGAGAAGCACCGCATTGTGGGAGAATGCAGCACATCCTACCTGTGGTCCAAGGCGGCCCCTCAAGCCCTTTTCGCCGCGCATCCCACGGCCAAGATTGTGGTGAGTTTGCGCGATCCGATTGACAGGATCTACTC
>JBELJW010000078.1:0-8996 GCA_042089975.1 Flavobacteriales bacterium
TGTGGCAAGGCCACGGTCTCTGGCAACGCCACCGCCTGCGAATTGAACACTTCTTCTTGCTCGGCCTCCGATATTTGGGCGGGAACGTCCACATTGGCGTTTGGATCGGATTCGTCATCCACAACAGGTTCATCGGGGCCCAACACCAACCTTTCCCCACCACTCAATTGAACCAAAAACGCATCTTGAAACGGTGCCAGTTGCTTCAGCTCAGCAAGACGACCAGAAGCTTTCTCTCGCGAGGCGCGAACACCAGCGTACCATCTCGCAAGGCCATCCTCGAACTGTTCGAAGACCAGCTGCTCCCCGGCCATGTCGACCCAGTCTGCCTTGGGCGAACCACGGAAGGCACCTACTTGGACGGCATACCATGTCCCCACCAGATCCCCCAACTCGACTGGTGCGCCAAAAAGCCACTTTGGCGCAACATCTTTTGGCGGGGCATCTTCCTGAGACATCGCAGGGTCAGAAACAGCCATGGGGTCAGCCTCGACACCTTGGTCTGAATCCATCCCAACAAGCTGTCCTTGGGCTGCAGAAACTGCTGACCTGTTGCGGGTCCATCCTTGGTCGCCTTTTTCAACTTGGTAAGCGTCTTGGATGCCTTGGGAAACGGTCCATGTCAAGAGTTCTTCCAGAGCTCCCTCCCTCTTGCCCTGCTCCTGAGGAAACACCAGCACCCAGCGTTGCAAACCTGATTTGCCAAGTTCCGAGTGCAAAAACGTTCCCAGAGGCAGTTGCTGGACATCTGGCGCACTTCGAAACCATCCCAGCTGCAAGCCCAAGTCTCCCGTTTGGGCCTTTGGGCCTTCTGGCTTGTTTCCAGACCCGGACAAAATGCTGTCCTGCACTGCTGCGTTGGCCAACACGTCATTCTCCTGAGACGGTGGCTCTGGCGCAGGGTCAACCGATAAAGGAGAGTCAAACTCTTGGGCCTGCGCTTCCCTGGTCAAAGTCTGCGCCCATTCAACACGGGCGCGGTCCAAAATGGGCACGATCGAGGGAGGCCACTCCTCCTGCAAGGCCACAGCCTCCTCCGGCGACTTTTGAATGTTGTTGGGGTCGCTGCCCCAATGCGAAAGCAACCATGAAGCCCGCAACAGCTCCACCGCTTTCAAACTTGGTGTTTGGGCACCCTGACATTGCACTTCCAATGCCTTCTGGGCTTCCATCAACCAACGGGGGGACATTGTCGGCGCCTCGTCAAAGCCATCTTCACCCAACAGCCCTTGGCGCGACAAATCCGAGGACTCCCGCATGTCGATTTGTGCGTGTTGCCACAATTCCGACAAGTCGCTGGTTTGGCACGGGTGGTGCTCGAGCCACGCCAACCAAGCTGATTCCCATGCATGCAAAGGATTCACTGGCTCCGTTTGACGTTCCCAAAGCTCTGCCCAGTTGTCTTGGACCATTTGTCTGATGTCCTCAACGCGGTCCAACCCACTTCCCTCAGCACCTGAACCATCGACGTCCTTGTCCATCCCAACGACCTCTGAGGTCTTTGATTCCTCGCCTTTGGACGACGCAAGGACCCTGCCTCTGTGCTCCTCCAAGATGGAGGAGCAACGGATGGCCAAGGCCCGCCAAGTGTTCAAGGTTCTGGCTTGCACCTCGGAATCCATGGACTCGGGCCATACCATCGCATCCAAAACCGTCAAGCGGCCGCGGCATGAAGACAGAAATTGTGTCAATTGAGCTTCAAGACCTTCAACCTCGAGCGCATTCGTTCCACTCAAGACATTGCCTTGAGGAGAGGCAACCGCCGCAGCAGAAAATGTCAATTCCGACAAGGCCTGCAATGCCAATTCCGCTTTCCCCAAGTCCCATGATTCAATCTGTGTCCAAGGCGCCCAAAACTCCACGTCCCCTGCTTGCTGTCGCGAAATGGCCCAGACCAAATCCGTGCCCGACGCATCTGAAGACAGCGATTGATGAAGTTGGCCCAGCGCGGCAACTTGGCCCGACTTCCAAGGCTCCTCAATCCACGCTCCGTCGCCCAACAAACCCTTTTTGTCCTTGACCACTGGCAACAAATCGAGGTCGTGCAAATCACCTTTGGATGCCCAGAGTCTTTGTGCTTTCCGGCCTACGGCCTCCAAGTTCAAGGTGCCAGTGGGCCAGGCATTGGCAGCCCGGTCTATGGCCACACTCAATGCTTCCTCCCAAGCAGCCTCCTGCCCAATCACCTCAGCCGCTGCAAGAGACAGCAAGGCATCCACTGCTGCGTCTTCGACATTTTGGGCCTGATTTTGTCTGGCCATTCGCCACGCGGAAGGTGAGCCAAAATCGTTGGGAGGCACAGGGTCCATGGCCCAATTTGGCGTGTAGGCACTCAACAGAGATGCGACAATGGCACGTTCCTCGTTTTGGGTTTCAGTCCACCACGGATACGACTGAAACTTCACCAAGCGCCTTTCCTTCGCAGGGAGCTCAGCAGCCAAAAGCACAGGCTCGTCGTCCGGTTCCCACAACCTCCACTCGGGTTTGGCGGGTTGCGCTGTGGCCACATTCCATCCCCACTGCAATCCCGACTGCGCTTCCACATTTTGGGCCAGTGGAGAAGCCTTCAATGTGGTGGCTTCGTTGGAATGGGTCATGGTCATGCGTTGGCGCACCACACCTGCCTCTTCAGTTTGGGGCAAGGCGTAGGTGCCTTCTACCTGCAGACCATCTTTTCCAGTGAATTGGTAGCGGATGGCTTGCCCTGAAGCAAGGGCCAAATCCCATTGGCCTTTCTCCTGCGTGACGTCGATCGAGGCCAGTGTCTGGGCCGTCGAGGCATCGTACACCACCAATGTCCCCGGAACCACCTCTCCGTCCACTTCCCACTGGGTGGTCAACACCACCGGACGTTGTGGAGCGCCATCCAATGCAAACTCCCACACCTCAGGAGCGCCAAAGACGCCTTCTCTGTTGGTCACAAGCCAGCCTGAATAAGTCTCCGAACCCGGATAAATGGCAAGGTCATCGTGCACGGAATTGAAGAGCGGACCAAGAGGCTCAGGATCGGTCCAATTGCTGCCGTCCCATTGGGTCTGGAACAAATCAAATCCACCCATGGTGCCAGGACGATTGGAAGAAAAAAACAAGGTCTGCGTGTTGGCGTCCCACACCGGATTTTTCTCATCAAACTCAGAATTCACAGGGGCAGGCAAACGCTGGTGGTTCAGGAATCCTCCTTCTGACACGTCTGCTGAAAAGACCTCCAAACCACCCGTTCCTTTGCCATCAATGCCATGGTGATAGAGCACGCCATCTGATCTTGAAAAGGCGATGGGTGCATAAAGCCCCGATTTTGAATCCTGTTTGGATTGCAACTCCTCAGGGGTGGCCATCAGCCGAGTCCCTTCACGGCCCCATGAGATGTATCGGTGGAAGGATGTCTGGGGCAACTCGAAATCATCGAGCTTGACCAAGTCTTGCCGCCATTCGAACCCTTCAGGCAGTCGTTTTGATTGGGCAAGTGCAACCTGTGCTTCTTGCTTCCAGACGGCCTTTTTGGGCGCGCGGGCCAAGGCAACGTTTAGCCACCTTTGGGCCTCAACACCGTCGCCTTGGAGCATCCAGGCCCTGCCCCACCAGAACGCCAATTCTGGGGAGGGACTTCCCTCCAATTCTTCCCACAAAGACGCGAGGCGCTGGATCCCCTCTGGACGCATTTGACCATCGTGCAATAGGGTCACTGCGTAGCGCATCTGCAATTCTGCATCGGTTCCATTCACACTAAGCAGCTCAGACAACTGCTGGTGGGCCACTGCCCAGTCCTTTTGGTGGAAAGCTGACAAAGCGCTCTCTCGCAATTCCTCTTGGGTCAGCGTCGCCTGCCCAGAGGCCATTCCTGTGCACAACAAACAGGACAGCATCCATGCGCCCATTGGGCAGGCAAAAGAAAGGTGTTTCATACGAGATTTCTTCGAAGCGAAGGAAAGACGGGCAGGCGCAAAGGCCGTAGTTTTGGACTTCAAATCATTCACAATGGCCCACGGAACTTTCAACGTACCCTATCCCATCAATGAACCGGTCCTGAGCTATGCTCCCGGTTCTTCTGAACGCGAATCGCTTCAGGCCACGTACAAAGCCATGTACGACCAGGATCCAATCGAGGTCCCCATGTACATCGGATCCGAACGCATCACGACGTCGAACAAGCAGACGATGAGCCCTCCCCATGAACACGGGAAGGTGCTGGGCCATTTCAGCTATGGGACCAAGGAACATGTCCAGCAAGCCATCGATGCTGCACTTGAAGCCAGGCCGGCGTGGTCTTCCTTGGGCTGGGAACATCGGGCGGCCATCTTCCTCAAGGCAGCCGATCTTGTGGCAGGACCGTACAGGGCCAAAATCAACGCCGCCACCATGCTTTCGCAAGGAAAGAACTGCTTCCAGGCAGAGATCGATGCCTCTTGTGAATTTGCAGATTTCCTTCGCTTCAATGCCTACTACGCACAGGAAATTCATGCACAGCAACCTGAAAGCTCCGATGGGCTTTGGAACCGCCTTGAATACAGGGCCCTCGAAGGGTTTGTGTTTGCCATCACTCCCTTCAACTTCACCGCCATTGCGGGCAACCTCCCAGCAGTGGCGGCACTGATGGGGAATGTCGTCGTTTGGAAGCCATCTGACACCCAAGTCTACAGTGCCCAAGTCATCATGGAAATTTTTCAAGCTGCTGGCCTCCCTGACGGCGTCATCAACATGGTGACATGTGAAGGACCCGTGGCTGGAGAAGTAGTCTTCAAGAACCGCGACTTGGCAGGTCTGCACTTCACAGGATCGACTGGCGTGTTTCGACATCTTTGGAAGACCATTGGAGAGAACCTTGAGCACTACCGAAGCTACCCTCGGATTGTCGGGGAAACAGGAGGGAAAGACTTTGTCGTTGCTCACAAGAGTGCCGACGTCAAGGCCGTGGCCACAGGCTTGATCCGAGGTGCGTTCGAGTACCAAGGCCAAAAGTGCAGTGCGGCTTCACGCGCTTACATGCCCAAGTCCCTTTGGCCAGCCATCAAAGAAGAAATGGTGCACGAAATGGCAACCCTTCAGATGGGTTCTCCAGAGGACTTTGGCAATTTCATCAACGCAGTCATTGACCGAAGGTCTTTCGACAAGATCAAGGGATACATCGAATACGCCCGCCAAGCGCAGGATGCGCAAATCGTCGCCGGAGGTGGTTGCGACGACAGCGTTGGGTATTTCGTGGAGGCCACGGTGATTGAAACGAGCAACCCGCATTTCAAATCCATGGTGGAGGAGATTTTTGGACCTGTATTGACCGTTTACGTCTACGACGACCGAGACGAATCGTCCTTCGAAGACCTTCTGGATTTGGTCGACAGCACATCGGAATACGCCCTGACAGGCGCCATCTTTTCAAACGATCGATACGCTTTGGATTTGGCGTCCAAAAAGCTTGAGAATGCAGCTGGGAATTTCTATCTCAACGACAAGCCCACAGGCGCCGTTGTGGGCCAACAGCCTTTTGGCGGTGCACGTGGTTCAGGGACCAATGACAAAGCTGGTTCGTTCCTGAATTTGCTGCGATGGGTGAGCCCTCGCACCATCAAAGAAACCCTTGTTTCCCCTACCGATTACCGATACCCCTTCTTGGGCTGATCCATCGAGAAATCCATTGAAACGGGAGAGGGAGAACGCGTTTCCGCATTCTCCCTCAAAAAGCACGGTGTAAGCCGGATTCTGTTCCCCGAAGGGCTCCGCCATTGATCTGATGCGACCTACCCTCTGACTCAGGCGGGAAGCCCTCAATCGTCAGTTTACATGGTCTTGCAACCCACAAGGTTTACCCAAGCCGCATGGTCACCCAATGCGCTGGTGGGCTCTTACCCCACCTTTTCAGCCTTGCCTGTGCCCGAAGGCCATCGGCGGTTTGAATCTCTGTGGCACTGTTCTGTCACATTCCGTTGAATGCGCCTTCCCTTTCGGAAAGTGTGGTTCCCTATGTTGTCCGGACTTTCCTCCCCACAAGTGAGGCGGCGGAGTCAACCGTTTGACAAAAATACGACATCCACCCACATGACCTCCGTTACTTTTGTCGCATGAAAATGACCTGTTGCATTCCCTTTGCCGCCCTCTTGGCCTCTGCCTTGTTCTTGACCCAATGCCAAGGAGGTGCCCCCAAAGCTTCTCCCCCTAAGGATGCCACCGGCTCCGACTCCCTGAAGTACGAAGGGGAAACGCATTTGGCCAACTTGCGTCAGCTCACCTACGGAGGCGACAATGCCGAAGCCTATTGGGCATTTGGAGGGGACCAGCTTGTCTATCAAACCACCCAACCTGCTGCAGGCATCCCCTGCGATCGCATTTGGATCATGCCCCTGGACCCTCAGGGAAGTGCCGATGGCCACCGGAGCCCTTACCAGGTGAGCAATGGACTGGGACGGACCACCTGCCCCTATTTCTTCCCTGGGGACACAACGGTGGTGTTTGCCTCCACCCATGATGCAGACACAGCTTGTCCAGCCGTGCCCGAACGCGGTCCAGAGGGACGGTACGTTTGGCCCATTTACGACACCTACGACATGTACATCCAAAACCTGTCCACTGGAGAAATGAACGCCATTGCAGCAAGCGATGCCTACGACGCCGAAGCCACTGTCAGCCCACGTGGGGACAAAATGGTGTTCACGAGCACCAGAGACGGGGACTTGGACCTCTACACATGCAACTTGGACGGGTCTGAGGTCCATCGGGTCACCGATGCTTTGGGCTACGATGGAGGGGCCTTTTTCTCCCCTGATGGCGAATGGCTCGTTTGGAGGGCTTCCCGCCCCTCCACTCCTGAGGACATTGAGAACTACAAAGGGCTCTTGGCCGAGGGCCTTGTCGAGCCCACAGCCATGGAGTTGTTTGTGGCCAAAACCGATGGAAGCGAAATGCGCCAGGTCACTGACCTCGGAGGGGCCAATTGGGCGCCTTTCTTCCACCCCGATGGCAAGCGCATCTTGTTCTCCTCCAACCATGCCACAGGACGTTTCCCCTTCAACATTTACATGATTGACGTAGACGGCAGCAACTTGACACAGGTCACCTTTGACGAGGCGTTTGACAGCTTCCCCATGTTTTCTCCGGATGGCCGGCAATTGGCATTCAGTTCCAACCGAAACAATGGACGCACCCGAAACACCAATCTTTTTGTGGCGGATTGGGTCGACTGATGACGACCTTTGGACCACATGACGCTCTACGAATCCTACATGCTTTACAAGCCTTTTGGCTTGCTAAGTCAATTCACTGACGAAGGCCACAAGAAGGGATTGTCTTCCATGGAGTTGCCTTGGGCCAAAGATGTGTATTCCATTGGCAGGCTGGATGCCGACAGCGAAGGGTTGCTTCTCTTCACCAACAACAACAGGCTGAAGACGCAACTTCTCGACCCCGATGAATCGCACAAAAGAACGTACCACGTTCAAGTGGAAGGCGCCCCAACAGAGGCTCAACTTGAGGAACTTCGTCGCCCCATGACCCTTCGCATCAAGGGCAAGAACTTTGTGACACGTGGCTCCGAAGCCCAATTGATTGAACCCGAGTGGCCGCCCCGAAACCCTCCCATCCGCGAGCGCAAATCGGTTCCAGATGCTTGGCTTGAAATCACATTGACCGAGGGGAAAAACCGACAGGTCAGGAAGATGACCGCTGCGGTAGGTCTTCCCACTCTGCGACTCATCCGGGTGGCCATGGGTCCATGGACGCTTGGCGATTTGACACCAGGTCAATGGAAAGAGTTGCCCCCACACAGTTGGACCAAATGAAAGACGCGCGTTGGGTGCTCGCGCCGCTGAGAACGCTCGTGGCCATTGCCCACACTGCCTTTTGCAGTGCGTTTGGATTGTGTGCCATGGCCCTTCGCTTGGCTGATGGAGACTGGGTCATGTGGAACGTTGGAAGGAGAATGTGGAGCAAGCCCATGCTTCACTGGGTGGTTGGCGCGAAATGGTCTGTGGAAGTGCACCCTGAGACAGCACAGTTGGCCGCCTCTCATCAAGGTTTGGTCCTTGTGGGCAACCACACAAGCCTGTTGGACATCAATGCCGCCTTTGCTGCCATCCCCACGCCCATCGTCTTTTTGAGCAAGGCCAGCATCCGCAAGGTCCCACTTTTGGGAAGGATCAATGAGAAAGCAGGAACGGTGTTTGTCGAGCGTGGCAACCGTGCATCCTCAGAAAAGGCCATTGGCCATTTGACAAAGACCTTGGCAAAGGGCCGCAGTGTGCTTGTCTTCCCCGAGGGAACCCGGTCCAAAGATGGACGCCTGATGCCGTTCAAGAAAGGCGCGTTTCACTTGGCCGCGGCAGCGGGCGCACCCATCGTCCCCATGCACATCGAAGGCACCCACGCCATTCTTCCAGCCAATGGTTGGACACTGCGTCCAGTCACATCCAACATCCGTGTGCGTATCGGTGCGCCATTGCCTTCAGGGGACAATGTCGAAGAAACCACAAAGCGCGCTGAAGACCAGGTTCGGGCCCTCGGTCAGGCAGATGTGCCTGCTTGAATCATGCCCTCCATGATGGCCCGTTTGGCATCCAATCCGCGGGCATCTCTTGCGCCTCCTATGACTTGCATGTTGGGATGGCTCAGCCCTTGGGGCACAAAACTCTGCTGGCCTGCGCAGACCACAACATGGTCCACGGCTTGGGTATGGACTTTTCCATCTGGCAGGCGCACATGAAATCCCTCATCGTCAATCCGCAGATACTCCACACCTTTGACTTGACGAACCCCCCTCTGTTTGAGGGTCAATCGGTGGATCCAGCCCGTGGTCTTGCCCAGGCCTCCGCCCATTTTTTTCTCGCTGCGCTGGTACATGGTCAAACTTCGTTGGCTGGGCTTTCTCGTGGCGGGAGTCAACCCACCTCGCTGCGTCAACGACGTGTCCACGCCCCAAGATGACATGAACCCATCCGCATCAGCATCATGGGTCAGGAAATCTGACACATCGAACCCAATGCCTCCTGCGCCGACAATCGCCACGCGCTCCC
>JBELJW010000079.1:0-8928 GCA_042089975.1 Flavobacteriales bacterium
GGAGGATGCCAATGCCAATGGAGTATGCGATTCAGGGGAGCCAGTGGGTTGTACCATTTCAGTGGCATGCAACTACGACCCAAATGCCGTTTTTGATGACGGCACTTGTGATTTCACTTCATGTTTGGCCTTTGGCTGCACTGATGTGGATGCCTGCAATTACGACCCTGCCGCAGAATTCAACGATGGCACTTGCACTTATGCCTCCTTCCCGTACGATTGCAACGATGAATGCGTGAACGACGACGATGGTGACGGCATTTGCAATGAATTCGAAGTGGCTGGTTGCACCGATGCCAATGCCTGCAATTTTGCGGCAGAGGCCACCGACGATGCTGGCAATTGTGCCTACCCTGAAGAGTTTTACGATTGCAACGGCAACTGCTTGAACGACTCAGACGGCGACGGCATCTGCAACGAGTCAGAACTTGCCGGTTGTCAAACCCCCACAGCCTGTAATTACGAGCCTTTGGCCACAGATGATGATGGTTCGTGTTTGTTCAACGATGCCTTGGGCGATTGTGGTGGAGGTTGTGAGGCGGATGAGAACAACGATGGGATTTGTGACAATGAAATCTTGGGTTGCACAGATGAAATTGCTTGCAACTACAATCCTTTGGCATCGGTCGACGACGGCACCTGTGCCGAAGTGGATGTCTTGGGCGTGTGTGGTGGAGACTGTTCGGCGGATGAAAATGACAATGGCGTATGCGACGACGCTGAAATTGCAGGATGCACGGATGCTGATGCTTGCAACTTCGATCCATCGGCCACGACGAATGACGGGAGTTGTGACTTTTGTTCCTGTGGTGGTGGGGAATCTTCCTACCCGCTGGAGGTGGTCTCATCTCCGGCTGTTGGAGAGGGTGGGACGGTCTACCGATTCTATGTTCAAATGCAAGACCCGACCGACCGCCTGAGCGCGGTGTTTGGAAACGATCAGTTCAATTTGATGGTGGATGCTCCGTCGGGCGTGTTCAACAGCAGTTTCAACTCTGGCTGGAGTGCTGCGGGCATCAACCCATTGTTTTTGACAAGTTTCCCAGACTTGGCAGACGACACCTACGCGACCATTGGCTTGGAAGGACCTGCGGCGGGGATCCCCGGGGCCGCGGACCCTTCTCTTGTGGAGGACAGCGCGCAGCCCATCACACCGTTTTTTCTCACTGCTGGAGAAACAACCTTGGAGAGCACGACCTTGACCGGTTCTTCTTGGTACGTCTTGAACACTGCCAGCAACGGCTTGCCTGACGCAGATGGGCGTGTCCTGGTCATGCAGGTGACAACCGCTGGCGACATTTCGGGCACCCTCAATTACCAGGTGTTCCCGTTGGGCTTGGGTGCCAACGATGTCCAATTGACCACGGATTTTGACGGAACCGGCACCTTTGGTGGAGCCAGCCAGACAACAGGGTGTGGTTGCACAGACCCTGGTGCTTGCAACTACAACCCTACTGCCGACTATGAGGATGGATCTTGCGTGTACATCCAAGAGGGGGATTGCGATTGCAACGGAAATGAAGAGGATGCCATTGGCACCTGCGGCGGGGATTGCCTGGCAGATGAAGATGGTGATGGCATTTGCGACGACGAAGACGATTGTGTGGGTGCGTTGGACGATTGCGGTGTGTGCAACGGAGGCAACGTGAGTTGCACCGGTTGCATGAACGACTTCGCATGCAACTTTGACCCAGAAGCCACCATCAATGACAACGATTTGTGCGACTACGAATCTTGCCAGGGATGCATGGAGGAGACGGCGTGCAACTATGACCCTGAGGCGACTTTCGACGATGGCACCAACTGCGTGTTCATCGCCACTGGCGAATGCGATTGCGAGGGCAACGTGGAGGATGTGGTTGGGGTTTGCGGAGGGGACTGCCAGGAAGACGTGGACATGGACGGCATTTGCGACGATGTCGACGATTGCATTGGTTCTGGTGCGTCGGGTTGCACCAACCCTGGCGCATGCAATTATGAAGCGGATGCGGGTTGCGACGATGGAAGTTGCACCTTCTTGGACGGTTGTGGTGTTTGTGGTGGAGACGGCTTCAGTGGGTGCACCGACAGTCTGGCCTGCAATTATGAGGCAGACGCTGGGTGCGACAATGGCTCCTGTCTTTACGACGATGCCATTGGTGTTTGCGATGGGGACTGCGAAGCCGACGTCGACATAGATGGCGTGTGCGACGATGTAGACCCTTGTGTTGGGTCGATCGACGCCTGTGGCATTTGCAACGGTCCCGGTGAGATTTACGAATGCGGTTGCTCAGACATTCCTGAGGGCGACTGCGACTGCGATGGAAACCAATTGGACGTGCTTGGTGAATGCGGAGGCAATTGTCAAGCCGATGAAGATGCCGATGGCATTTGCGACGATGTGGACGACTGTGTTGGTGCGTACGATGCCTGCGGCATTTGCAACGGACCTGGTGAAGTCTATGAATGTGGATGTGCTGACATTCCAGAGGGAGATTGTGACTGCGACGGCAATGTGGAGGATGCGCTTGGTGAGTGTGGTGGTTCCTGTCCAGCGGACGTCGACATGGATGGCATCTGTGACGACGAAGACGATTGTGTAGGTGAGGTCGACGCTTGTGGCATTTGCAATGGACTTGGTGCCATTTACGAATGCGGATGCTCGGACATCCCATTTGGGAGCTGCGACTGTGACGGAAACCAGTTGGACGCCTTGGGCGTATGTGGTGGGGATTGTTCGGCGGATGAAAATGACAATGGCGTATGCGACGACGCTGAAATTGCAGGATGCACGGATGCTGATGCTTGCAACTTCGATCCATCGGCCACGACGAATGACGGGAGTTGTGACTTTTGTTCCTGTGGTGGTGGGGAATCTTCCTACCCGCTGGAGGTGGTCTCATCTCCGGCTGTTGGAGAGGGTGGGACGGTCTACCGATTCTATGTTCAAATGCAAGACCCGACCGACCGCCTGAGCGCGGTGTTTGGAAACGATCAGTTCAATTTGATGGTGGATGCTCCGTCGGGCGTGTTCAACAGCAGTTTCAACTCTGGCTGGAGTGCTGCGGGCATCAACCCATTGTTTTTGACAAGTTTCCCAGACTTGGCAGACGACACCTACGCGACCATTGGCTTGGAAGGACCTGCGGCGGGGATCCCCGGGGCCGCGGACCCTTCTCTTGTGGAGGACAGCGCGCAGCCCATCACACCGTTTTTTCTCACTGCTGGAGAAACAACCTTGGAGAGCACGACCTTGACCGGTTCTTCTTGGTACGTCTTGAACACTGCCAGCAACGGCTTGCCTGACGCAGATGGGCGTGTCCTGGTCATGCAGGTGACAACCGCTGGCGACATTTCGGGCACCCTCAATTACCAGGTGTTCCCGTTGGGCTTGGGTGCCAACGATGTCCAATTGACCACGGATTTTGACGGAACCGGCACCTTTGGTGGAGCCAGCCAGACAACAGGGTGTGGTTGCACAGACCCTGGTGCTTGCAACTACAACCCTACTGCCGACTATGAGGATGGATCTTGCGTGTACATCCAAGAGGGGGATTGCGATTGCAACGGAAATGAAGAGGATGCCATTGGCACCTGCGGCGGGGATTGCCTGGCAGATGAAGATGGTGATGGCATTTGCGACGACGAAGACGATTGTGTGGGTGCGTTGGACGATTGCGGTGTGTGCAACGGAGGCAACGTGAGTTGCACCGGTTGCATGAACGACTTCGCATGCAACTTTGACCCAGAAGCCACCATCAATGACAACGATTTGTGCGACTACGAATCTTGCCAGGGATGCATGGAGGAGACGGCGTGCAACTATGACCCTGAGGCGACTTTCGACGATGGCACCAACTGCGTGTTCATCGCCACTGGCGAATGCGATTGCGAGGGCAACGTGGAGGATGTGGTTGGGGTTTGCGGAGGGGACTGCCAGGAAGACGTGGACATGGACGGCATTTGCGACGATGTCGACGAATGCATTGGTGAACTCGATGCTTGCGGCATTTGCAATGGTCCCGGCGAAATCTACGAGTGCGGTTGCAACGACATTCTTGAAGGCGATTGCGACTGCGATGGCAATCAGCTCGATGCTTTGGGGGTGTGCGGGGGAGACTGCCTCGCCGATGTCAATGACAATGGCCTTTGCGACGATGCTGAAGCGACTGGCTGCACCGATCCTTTGGCCTGCAACTTCGATGAATTGGCGACTCTGGATGATGGGTCATGCACGTATGCAGAAGACTTGTACGATTGTCTTGGCAATTGCTTGAACGATGCCGATGAAGACGGGATTTGTGATGAATTGGAAGTTGTCGGCTGCACGGATGAAACCGCCTGCAACTACAACCCTGAAGCCACCGACTCCGATGAGGAGTCATGTGTGTTTGCAGAACCTTTTTACGACTGTGAAGGAAACTGCCTGAACGATGAAGACAGTGACGGCATTTGCGACGAGTTGGAAGTTGTGGGCTGCACCAATGTGGATGCATGCAACTTTGACGAGTTGGCCACCGACGACGACGACAGTTGCATTTTGATCGGAGATGCCTGCGACGATGGCGATGCGACCACCATCGACGATGTGATCAATGAAAACTGCGATTGCGTCGGGACCGTGGATGGTGTCGAAGAAGCAGGTTTGGCGTTCGCCATGTTCCCCAACCCCTCCACTGGAGAAGTGACGCTGGCCGTAGACGGTCTGCGTGCAGGTGTGCAAATCCAAGTTTTGGATGCTGCGGGCCGATTGGTTTGGAACCAAGAGGGGATGGTCCTTCAAGGCAACACCGTGCTTGACCTTTCTTCCTTGAGCACAGGAACCTACAATGTGATGCTTTCCGACGAGCGTGGCGTTCGCGTCCAGCGCTTGGCCATTCAACGTTAAGAATCAATTTAGACTGGGCGTGCTTTCAGGCGCGCAGAGAAGCCCGGGCCATGAAGGTTCGGGCTTTTTATTTGCCGATGCAGAAGTGCGAAAAGATGTGGCCCAAAATGTCGTCGGCGTGCACTGCTCCTGTGATTTCTCCGAGGTGATGGAGGGCCAACCTGGCATCCACGGCGACAAGGTCTCCGGGCATGTCTTGGGACAGGCCGTCCCGCACGGATTGGAGCGCTTTTTGGGCAGAGGTCAAAGCTTCAAAGTGCCGCAAATTGGTCACGACGAGCTGGTGGCCGTGGTCGTTGGCGCGGTGCTGCTTCAAGAGTTCGTTCCGCAAGGCCTCCAGTCCTGCGCCTGTGGCTGCACTCAAGGCCAAGGAGGGCAAGTCAGGGGATGAATCATTGGGCTTGGGCCCGAGGTCACACTTGTTCCACACCACCATCACTTGGGCTGTGTCTGGCAAGGAAAGGGCGTCGATGCGGTCGCGGATGTCCTGACCCGAATCTTGGGTCACGTCCAGCAACAACAGGACCGTGGCGGCACTGGCCGCCTTCGCAAGGGCCCTGCGGATGCCTTCCGCCTCGATTTGGTCTTCGGTGTCCCTCAATCCTGCGGTGTCGATGAAGCGAAATCGGAGTCCGTCGATGGTGCATGCATCTTCGACGGTGTCTCTTGTGGTGCCAGGGATGTCCGACACGATGGCCCGTTCGTCTCCCAATAGGGCATTGAGCAGGGTGGATTTTCCACGATTGGGTGCACCAACGATGGCGACGGGGATGCCCTCTTTCAACGCGTTTCCTGCGGCAAAGCTGTCCGCGAGTTGGCCCACCCGCTTGAGGAGGTCCGCAAGCAAGTCGTCGAACCTTTGCCGGTCTGCAAACTCGACATCCTCTTCCGCAAAGTCGAGTTCCAACTCGAGCAACCCTGCAAAGCCAATCAATGCTTCACGGAGGGCATTGATTTCCCGTGCAAATCCACCGCGCAGTTGATCGATGGCCAGCCTGTGGGCCCCAGCATGCTCTGCGGCAATCAAATCGGCCACGGCCTCAGCCTGGGTCAAATCGAGCCGTCCATTGAGAAAGGCCCGTTGTGTGAATTCTCCTGGTCCCGCTTGCCGGCATCCCGCCTCAATCAGGGCTTGCATGACCTCCCGCTGGATGTAGGGGGAGCCATGGATGTTGAATTCCACGGTGTCCTCCCCTGTGTAGGAGCCTGGACCACGCATCACGAGGGCGATGCCCTCGTCCAACATGATTCCCTTGGCATCCTTGAACTTCCCAAAGGCAATGGAACGGTCGTTGACTTCATTCAAAGCCTTCGAAAACACCTTGGAACCAATGGGAAGAGCGTCCTTGCCGGACACCCTGATGACAGCGATGCCACCGGCACCAGGCGCGGTGGAGATGGCGCAAATGGTGGCGCCATCGACTGCATCTCGAAAAGGGGAGTTCATGGCGCGAATTTGGCCTAAATTTGCCGCGCATCCACAACCAAAGGCCATTGGATTGGTCGACCCATTCAAAACACACAACATGAGCGTTCTCGTCAACCGCGATTCCAAAATCATCGTTCAAGGCTTCACAGGAGGTGAAGGCACCTTTCATGCAGGCCAAATGATGGAATACGGCACCAATGTTGTTGGCGGTGTGACCCCTGGAAAAGGAGGTCAAACCCATCTGGACCGCCCCGTCTTCAACACCGTGTCAGAAGCGGTGGCTGTGACGGGCGCAGATGTGAGCATCGTCTTCGTCCCCCCTGCGTTTGCGGCAGATGCGTTGATGGAGGCCGCCGATGCTGGGATCAAGGTCATTGTGGCTATCACCGAAGGGATTCCGGTGGCGGACATGGTGAAGGTGAAGGCCTACATTGACCAACGTGACTGCACCCTGATCGGGCCCAATTGCCCAGGCATCATCACCGCAGGCCAAGCCAAAGTGGGCATCATGCCTGGTTTCATTTTTGAGCCAGGTGTCGTGGGCATCGTGTCCAAGTCAGGCACGTTGACCTACGAAGCAGTGGACCAATGCACCAAGGCAGGCCTTGGCCAAACCACGGCCATTGGCATCGGTGGTGACCCCATCATTGGCACCACGACGAAAGAAGCGGTTCAGCTGTTGATGGCGGACGACGAGACGAAAGGCATTGTGATGATCGGCGAAATCGGCGGGGACCTCGAAGTCCAAGCAGCACGCTGGATTCAGGAAAACGGCACGAAGCCCGTCGTCGGCTTTATCGCAGGGGTCACAGCGCCCAAGGGCCGAACCATGGGCCATGCCGGTGCCATTGTGTCTGGCGAAGACGAGTCGGCCGAGGCCAAGAAGCGCGTGATGCGCGAGTGCGGCATCCACGTGGTGGACAGTCCTGCTGACATCGGCTCCAAGATGGCCGAGGTGCTCGCTGGGGTGACGGCTTAAGGCGCCAAGGGGCCGGAGGTTGTGCACAACAATTGAGCGTTGCCGGACGTTGACGATGTAGATTTGAGCATGTGTTCTCATCTCCATTGAATCTCCCTTTCATGCTTCTTTCTCTCGTTGCTGTCTCCCTTGTTCTTTCATTTTTGACGTGCCTTCTCGTGTTGAGGCTTGGACGTAAAGTGGAGGAAGGAGGGGATGCCGTGACCGCGGCGGAGCTTCAGTCCTTGAAGGAAAAGGTGGGCGGAACAGAAGTGTCCATGCGGGAGGAGTTTGGCCGCAGCAGAAAAGAAGCGGCGGATTTGGCCCAATCCCAAAGGGAGGAGCAGCGCAATGCGCAAACGACTTTTGAAAAGCGGTTGGACCATCAGGCAAAAGCCCAGCAGGAGGCACTCCGCCAGCAATTTCAGGACCTGCTCAAGCAACTGCACACCCAGGGAAAGCAATCGCTTGAGGCGGTCAAGGACGTGCGCGAAACGGTGGAGAAGCAACTCAAAGAAATCCGTGAAGACAACGGAACGAGGCTGGAAGAAATGCGCAAGACCGTGGACGAAAAGCTCCAAGACACCTTGGAGAAGCGGCTGGGTGAGAGCTTCAAATTGGTCAGTGAGCGGCTGGAACAGGTGCACAAGGGACTGGGGGAGATGCAAAACCTTGCCAATGGCGTAGGCGACCTCAAAAAGGTGTTGAACAACGTCAAGACCAAGGGCATACTTGGAGAATATCAGTTGGGCAACATCCTCGAGCAGCTTTTGCCACCTGAGCAATACGAGGAAAACATTGCAACGCGTCCGGGCTCAAGCGAGCGCGTGGAATTTGCCATTCGAATGCCGGGCAATTCCAAAGACGATGAGGTGTGGCTGCCCATCGACTCCAAATTTCCTTTGAAGGGGTATGAGGACCTTTTGAACGCCAGAGAGACAGGCGATTTGGAGGCCATCTCTGCAGCGGAGAAGTCCCTGACAGGCACCATCGAGAAATTCGCGAAGGACATTTCCACGAAGTATGTCGAGGCGCCGTATACCACCGATTTTGGGGTGATGTTCCTGCCGATCGAGAGCCTTTACGCGGAAGTCCTGAGGCACCCTGGGGTGTTTGAGACCTTGCAGCGGAAATACCGCATCACGGTGACTGGCCCCACGACCATGTCGGCGCTGTTGAACAGTTTGCAAATGGGCTTCCGAACGTTGGCGGTCACCAAGCGAAGCAGCGAGGTTTGGAAAATCTTGGAGGCCGTCAAAACGGAGTTTGGGAAATTCTCGGATCAACTGGAGCGCGTGGACAAGCAATTGTCCACGGCCAAGAAATCCCTGGAGGACCTTCGAAGCACGCGCACCAATGTCATGCAACGTCGCCTTCGCGATGTGGGTGTCTTGGACGCTGGCAACAGCCAAGATGTGCTTGAAATCCCCACACCAGATGCAGGGACGGCCGATTCATCGGAAGAGCATGAATGATCCCAAGAACTTACATCCAAGCCCCTTTGTGGGCCACCACCCGCGCGTTGGCAAGGTCCTTCAATTGAAGGGCAAGTGACGTGGGAAGGTACCGCAGGTGGGCCACACCAGAAGAGGTGTGGAAGGTGAGGTGGGCCACACCACGTTTTTCGTGGATGCGGTTCTGATGCCACTCCACTGCCTGAAGTTTGGTCCAATC
>JBELJW010000080.1:0-8837 GCA_042089975.1 Flavobacteriales bacterium
CGAGCTGGGTTCAGAACGTCGTGAGACAGTTCGGTCTCTATCTGTTGTGGGCGTTTGAAACTTGAGTGGACCTGACCCTAGTACGAGAGGACCGGGTTGGACATACCTCTGGTGTATCTGTTGTGGCGCCAGCTGCACTGCAGAGTAGCTACGTATGGATGAGATAAGCACTGAAAGCATCTAAGTGCGAAACTCACCACGAGATGAGGTTTCATTGAGGGTCGTTGTAGACGACAACGTTGATAGGCCGCAGGTGTAAAGGCAGTGATGTCAAAGCCGAGCGGTACTAATTACCCGAAAGCTTATCAGTCTCCAATCTTCTACCAGTATGTCATCCCATTTGTGGGTGATTCCAATGAGCGCATTGTGAAATCCCTACATGAACGTTAGGTGTCTATTGCGGTGAGGTCCACCTCTTCCCATTCCGAACAGAGAAGTTAAGCTCACCAGCGCAGATGGTACTGCTACGGCGGGAGAGTATGTCGACGCCATCCTTGGGGCCCTTCGGGGCCCCTTTTTTTTTGTCCATTTTTTTCGAATTTCGTCTCAGCATGAACAATCTAGTCGCCATCGTAGGTCGTCCCAATGTGGGGAAGTCCACGCTTTTCAACCGATTGACAGAGTCTCGGGAAGCCATCACGGACGACACGAGTGGGACCACGCGTGATCGGAAATATGGAAAGGTCCTTTGGACCGATCATCAATTCAACATCATTGACACAGGAGGCTGGATCACCAAGAGTGACGACAGCTTTGAAGCTGCGATCCGCGGTCAAGTGGAAATCAGCTTGGAAGAAGCGGACTTGGTGCTTTTCATGGTGGAAATTGGTGTGGGCATCACAGATCTGGACCAGGACATCGCCAACCTGTTGAGGAGGACCGGAAAGCCCATCATTGTGGTGTGCAACAAAGTGGACACCTCAGCCCATGACCTTGGCGCAGAGGAATTTTATCGGTTGGGTTTGGCCGACAAAATCCACAGCATTTCAGCAAACAACGGCTATGGCACGGGGGACTTACTTGATGCTGTTGTGGCGGCCATGCCCAAGCAACCAGAAGAGGAAGAGCTGGGATTGCCCAAATTGGCCGTTGTCGGAAAGCCCAATGTGGGCAAGTCGACCTTCATCAATACCATTCTAGGTGAAGAGCGCAACATTGTGACGGACATTGCCGGCACCACCAGGGACAGCGTGCACACGCATTACCAGCTCTTTGGGTTTGACTTCGAAATTGTGGACACTGCCGGGCTTCGTAAAAAGCGTCAAATCACGGATCACCTCGAGTTTTACAGCACGGTTCGCACCATCAAGGCGATCGACGAGAGTGACGTTTGTATTTTGATGTTGGATGGCAGCGACCCCATGGGGCGACAAGACTTGAACATTTTCTGGCAGATTGTCGAGAGTTACCGAGGTGTTGTGGTGGTCGTGAACAAATGGGACCTCGTGGAAAAAGAGACCAACACGATGGCCAAGGTGGAAGAAATGATCCGCGAGCGGACGTCACCCTTCACCGACATTCCCATCGTGTTCACGTCCAATGTCAAAAAGCAGCGTGTATTGAAGGCCCTTGAGACAGCCTTGGAGGTGCGGGGTGCGAGGGCGTCGAAAGTGCCGACGAGCGAGCTGAATGACGTGCTGTTGCCCATCATCGAACACAACCCTCCCCCGGCCTGGAAGGGGAAGTACGTGAAGATTAAGTACATCACGCAGATTCCTTCCCAAACGCCCACTTTTGCCTTCTTCTGCAACCTGCCCCAGTACATCCGGGAACCTTACAAACGCTTTCTGGAAAATCAATTGAGGGACCATTACGATTTCTCAGGTGTGCCCATTCGGTTGTTCTTCCGGAAGAAGTGATGGTCTGAAGGGGCCTTGAGTTGATTACATTTGAAGGAAACAATTTGAGCTTGATCCCATGAGCTATTTCTTCACCTCCGAGTCTGTGTCTGAAGGTCATCCTGACAAAGTTGCGGATGCCATTTCCGATGCGTTGATCGACCATTTTTTGGCGTTTGATCCACAATCCAAAGTGGCATGCGAAACGTTGGTGACGACTGGTCAGGTTGTGCTCGCGGGAGAGGTCAAGTCCAAGTCCCCATACTTGGATGTGCAGTCGATTGCCCGTCAGACCATTGCCCGCATCGGCTACACGAAGAGCGAGTACCAATTTGATTCTGCTTCGTGCGGTGTGTTGAGTGCCATCCATGACCAAAGCCAGGACATCAATCAGGGGGTGGAGCGCACCAACCCCGAGGAGCAAGGCGCAGGAGATCAGGGGATGATGTTTGGTTATGCTTGCCGCGAGACCGATAATTTCATGCCTCTGGCGCTTGAGCTATCCCATCGGTTGCTTCGAGAATTGGCCGCCATCCGAAAGGCTGGCGTGGAAATGACCTACTTGCGCCCTGATTCCAAGAGCCAAGTCACCATTGAACACGCCGACGACGGCACGCCCATCCGGATTGAGGCGATTGTGCTGAGCACGCAACACGATGATTTTGGCCCCACCGACAGCGAGATGCTCGGCACGATCCAGAGGGACGTGGCCAACATCCTCATTCCACGCGTCAAAGCGACCATGAGCGACCGTGTGCAAGCCCTCTTCAAGGGCGACCATAAACTGCACGTGAACCCCACTGGCAAATTCGTGATTGGCGGACCGCATGGTGACACTGGCCTGACGGGACGCAAGATCATTGTGGACACGTACGGCGGCCGAGGTGCCCATGGTGGAGGTGCCTTCAGTGGCAAAGACCCTTCCAAGGTGGACCGTTCAGCGGCGTATGCCACGCGACACGTCGCCAAGAATTTGGTCGCTGCTGGAGTGGCAGACGAAGTGCTGGTCCAGGTGGCTTATGCCATTGGCGTTGCAGAGCCCGTTGGCCTTTACGTCACGACGTACGGAACTTCCCATGTGGACATCAAGGACGGTGAAATCGCGGCGCGCATTGCCGACATTTTCCCCATGCAGCCCTACCACATTGAACAGCGGTTCAAATTGCGGACCCCCATTTATGCTGAGACCTCAGCATACGGTCACATGGGCCGTCCTCACGAAGTGGTGACCAAACGATTCCAAACCCACGCAGGTGGCGAGGTCAAGGAGGTGGAAGTGGAGCTCTTCCCTTGGGAGAAGTTGGACAAGGTCGAGGAGGTGAAGGCCGCCTTTGGACTTTGATCTCTAACCCTCAGTTTTTGGTTTACAAGACGAAGTCGTAGCCCTTGAGTTTCATCATGCTGTAAGCCTCGGCATTGAAACTGAAGAGAAGGCTTCCCTTGTGCTGTCCGTACCCTGAACCGTCTGACTTTTTGTCGAGGTCAATGAGCAGCTTGGACTTGAAGAGCTTTTTGCGAAAATTCCGCTTGTCAAAGGTCTTGTCCATGGCCTTTTCGTAGAGATTTTGAAGCTGTCCTAGGGTGAATTCCTTGGGAAGCAAATCAAAACCAACAGGGCGTCGCCTCACCCTTCTCTTGAGCCTTTCAAGGGCGTACCCCACAATGGCATTGTGGTCGAAGGCCAAATCAGGTACTTCATTCACAGCCACCCAATGCATGCCGTGCTGTTCCCATTGCTCTGTCAAGAAATCGCTCGTGTGCACCAAGGCGTAGTGTGCAATGTTCACCACGCGGCCGCCGGGGTGTCTGAACACTTGCCCAAAGGCGCGGAGTTGTTCCACCGTGCTGGGGTTTTCGTAGCCGAACAAGTCAAAGAACATCTTTTTGGCGGAAAGGAGCAATTCCTCCGAGGCCTTGAGGTATCGGCTGGGCAAGAACAATGCCCCTTTGAAGGGCGGACGGGAGCTTTTGGCCAGCAAGATCTTCAAGTCGACCCCGTCGAAGCCAAACACCACAAGGCTCGTGGACAGGGCCACCTTGTGGTCTGGTTCTTCCTGCGGAAAATGGATCATCTCTCCCATGTTGCAAAAGTAGAAGAGCCTTCTGACGTGGGCAAAGGTGAATGTGAAGTCTGTGCAAAACAGCGGTGAAAACATGTGAACAACGCTCGTGAACTGCAACGTACCTTGCACCCCCATGCTTGATTCCCCTTCTTCTGGCAACACCCCAATGAGTGGCCGCTCACGCGACCTCGTCCGTGCCAATGCGCCCATGATTCCTGGCGCCAAAATCCAACCGCAAGCCAAGGAGCTTGAGGAAGTGGTCCTCGGTGCCATGATGGTCGAGAAATCGGCCGTCAATGCTGTGATCGATGTGCTGCAGCCGGAGAGCTTTTATGTGGAAGCACACGGAGAGGTGTTCAGGGCGATTCAAACGCTGTTCAACAAGTCGGAACCCATCGATTTGTTGACCGTCACGGAGCAGCTGCGCAAAGACGGGAGCTTGGAGATGATGGGCGGGAGCCACCGAGTGGCGGAATTGACCACTCGGGTGGCGAGCAGTGCCAACGTGGAGTTTCACGCCAGAATCATCGCCCAAAAACACATCCAGCGCGAGTTGATCCGCGTGTCCAATGTCATCATTGAAAAGGCTTACGATGAGACGTCTGATGTGTTTGATCTGCTGGATGGAGCGGAGTCCAAGCTCTTTGAGGTGGCGGAGGGCAACATTCGAAAGAGCTACGAGAGCATGGGTGTGGTGATGAAGCAAGCCTTGGAAAACATTGAGTCGGCAAGGAACAACGAAGATGGGGTCAGTGGTGTGCCATCGGGATTCCATGAGTTGGACAAACTCACAGGAGGCTGGCAGCGTTCGGACATGGTCGTCCTTGCTGCACGTCCTGGCATGGGAAAAACGGCCTTTGTGTTGTCCATGGCCCGCAACATGGCGGTGGACCATCAGATTCCTGTGGCGGTGTTCAGCTTGGAGATGTCGGCCGTACAGTTGGTGCAGCGTCTCATTTCCTCAGAAACGGAAATCAGCAGCGACAAATTCCGGAAGGGCAACCTTGAGGAACATGAATACCAGCAGTTGTATTCTCGTGTGGGCAAATTGAGTGACGCTCCGCTGTTCATCGACGACACCCCGGGCTTGAACATCTTTGAATTGAGGGCCAAATGCCGTCGCTTGAAGGCACAGCACGGCATTGACCTTGTGGTCATTGACTACCTGCAATTGATGAGTGCGGGAAGCGACAAGGGCAACCGGGAGCAAGAGATCTCGAGCATTTCGCGTTCCATCAAGTCCATTGCGAAGGAACTGGATGTCCCCATCATCGCCTTGTCGCAATTGAGCCGGAATGTTGAAACAAGGGGAGGCGACAAGCGTCCTTTGTTGTCTGACCTGCGTGAATCTGGGGCGATCGAGCAAGATGCGGACATTGTCGCATTCATTTACCGGGCCGAGTACTATGGGATCACCGAGCATCCGGATGGAGTGGACACCAACGGACTTGGGGAGTTGATTTTGGCGAAACACCGACACGGTGCACTCGACACCATCAAGATGAAATTCGTGCAGCGTTTGGCCAAGTTCACCAATTACGACACGTTCTCGGAAGCTCCTGGTTTTGGCACAGCCATGCAACCCAATGCCGCGTTCAACGAGCCCAAAACCATCACGGTCGGTTCCAAGATGAACGACGATTCAGGTGCGGCGAAGGGTGGGGACGTTCCCTTCTGAGGCAGGCGTATCTTGGGCCCAATGCAAACAATTCGGAGAGCAACATGGACGGTGGCCAGTTTTTTGGTGCTTCAAGTCGGATGGTCGGCCAGGATTTTGGTGCCCATGGACGACAGCCAAACCAACCATCTGAAGGCCTATGGGATGGCGTTTTGGGTGTTGGAGAATGGCGTGGAGGTAGAGTGGCTCCTGAACTACAGAGGGGGAAGCTTCATGCTCCCCAACATCCCTGAAATCGAGAACGAATGTGTCATCCGTGGCGTGTCTCACCAAATCATTGCAGATGTTCAGGCATCGCAAATTTTGTCAGAGATCGCGGATCCTGAGGTGAACATGGAAAGGGTCAAACTGGAGGTAACCCCAAAGATTGCGGTCTACAGTCCAGACGGAAAACAGCCATGGGACGACGCAGTGACCTTGGTGCTCACCTATTCTGAAATCCCGTACGAGATCGTGTACGACACGGAAATCTTGTCAGGAGAGTTGCCACAGTACGATTGGCTTCATCTGCACCACGAGGATTTCACAGGCCAATACGGCAAGTTTTACAAGGCCTATCGCAGCGCCACCTGGTACCAGGATGAAGTGGAGCGGCAAAGTGCTACGGCCCAGGTGATGGGCTTCCAAAAGGTGAGTGAAATGAAGCGCAATGTGGCCACCAACATCCGTGATTTTGTGATGGGTGGTGGCTTTCTGTTCACGATGTGTTCAGGGACGGACAGTTATGACATTGCACTCGCGGCGCAAGGGGTGGACATCTGTGGCCCGATGTTCGACGGTGACCCATCAGATCCGTCGGCGCCGTCCAAACTTGCTTTTTCCGAAGGCTTGGCCTTCAAGGATTACCAATTGGAAATGGACCCCTTGGTCTATGAGTTTTCAAGCATCGACGGGACCAAGGACCACGGGAACATCAAGCCCATCAACGATTTTTTCACGCTGTTTGACTTTTCAGCGAAGTGGGACATTGTGCCAACCATGCTGACCCAAAGCCATGAGCGTGTCGTGGCAGGCTTCATGGGGCAAACCACATCTTTTCGGAAAGAGTACATCCGCCCAGATGTCACAATCATGGGGGACAACAGGAATTTGCCCACGGCCAAATACATTCACGGAACCTTGGGGTTGGGTCAATGGACCTACTACGGAGGTCACGATCCAGAGGATTATCGACACTTGGTGAATGACCCACCGACGGATTTGAATTTGCACCCCAACTCCCCTGGGTACCGCTTGATCTTGAACAACATTTTGTTTCCGGCAGCGAAGAAGAAGGACCGAAAGACCTGATTCTCAGGTCAGTTTTCAGCGGCGAATGGTGGAGGTCAAGGTGACCATGTGAAGGCCATCTGAGTGGGGATTGGTCTCGAATTCAATGACCCCTTGCGTGCGTTTGGCCATGCTGATCAGGCCAAGTCCAGCATTGCCATGGACAGGATCTTGATGCCCGCCGCACAGCACATCGATGTACTCCTTCCGGAGCTGGGCATGGGAGAGGCTGTTGATTTTTCCAATGCGCTTGGCCAAATCTTGGGCATCGTGGTCTTTCATCAAGTTTCCACAATGGACTTGGAAGCCTACTGGGGTGAGCTCCAGGGTGAGGTAAAGCAAGGTTTCACCTGCGTCGTCAATGAACCCGTGGTGAAGGACATTTTGCACCGATTCGATGCAGACAAACAACACCCGCTTTCTTTCTTTGCGGCTTGTTCCGGTATTGGCGATGCTGCGCTCGGCCAATTGGATGAGATGGGGAACGATGTCTGTGTCGACGGTTCCGGTGTAAGACAACAACACGCCATACCTTGTCCGACCCGTGGAAGGAGCGTCATTACGCTGCAGCCTTTGCTGGAGCAAAGGGAGCAATTCGTTGTGCCATTTTTGGGTCATCAGTTCTTGCAGGGTTTTCGATGAAACCATGATAAGGTTCCATGAAAACAATAATGCAAGCTACAAGAACTAGTGGAGGTCTCAATGCCATTTCATGCATTCTCTTCACAAATGGTTCACACACATAATCAATTTCTCAAGACTTGGGTGGTCTTTTGCTGGACATCAGTCACACAAATCCGCGCATGCATGTTTCAGGAACCAACGGGAGTCCCTCCGGTGTTCGGATCATTTGGTAGAACAGGGGGTGCATGAAATTAAGGGTCCGCTGAAACGGCCGTGATGAAAAGTGACACTTCCACACTTCCATGGCAATTCGTTTGGTGGTGTTCCAGGCATATGGGCTGAATCCTTGTGGTCTCGCAAAGCGCTCGACCCAGCGGTGTGCTTGGGGGAGGTCTTCAATGGAAGAAGGGTTGCAGTGAAGGGCGGGGTTGAGGGGAAGGGACATGGTTCCGAGGTTCAAGGGGTTGTTTTCTGAATCAAAGGGAACAAGGCACTCCGCAATGGATTTACGGACCCTCCAAAAAAAGTACGATCACCCCCTTTTTTGCCGCTCTAGGGCAGCTTCCAGGGTCTTGACCACGGATTGCTTGATGCTCTGTGGAGCGAGCAAGGTCAACTCATTGGCATGTGCTTGAAGCCATTGCAGCAGTTCAAAGGTTGGCATGACGTTCAATGTCACCCGAACCTCGTCTGAAGATTCTTCGATGTGCTGCGAATGGTGCAGTGGCTGAGAGGTGAGGTATTTTCCGAGCAATGGATCGCAAAGGAACTCTACCCGTTCTGGCTTGGCATCTCCCAAGACAGTGATGCCCAAAGCATGCTCGAAGTGGTTCGTTGCATGGAAGGACGGCTGCATTTGAAAACGGAGATCTTCAGATGGATCCAAGGATTGGATGCGATCGCATCCCAGGGTTCGAATGTGCCCTTTGTCTCTGTCCCAGCCCAGCAAATACCACCGGTTGCGGTATTCTTTGAGGAGGTAGGGATCCATGTTGTAGGTCGACACCTGGGTGCCGTCAGAAAACTTCTTGTAGCTCAATTGCACAGAATGCTTGGTCCGAATGGCGTGAAGCAAAGGCGCTAGATGTTCCGATCCCTCGGCGTGTGGAGTGCTTTCAAATTGAATGTACTTCTCCATGCCTTCCGTGTCCAAGTTGGGCGCCACGGCAAGGCGGTCCGCAATTTTTCCCAAGGCTTGGTCGAATTGCTGGAAGATGGGCAAGTCCCGGAACTGAATCAAGGTATTGGTCGCGAACCGGATGGCATCGAGGTCGTCCTCGTTGAGCTGGACGTCGTTGATGCTGTATCCGTCTTCGGTGTAGTGGTACCCCCTTTCATCACGATGGTATTCGATGGGGGCGTAGT
>JBELJW010000081.1:0-8799 GCA_042089975.1 Flavobacteriales bacterium
ATTTGGTCCCCAATGTGGCCGCTTCACGAAATACGCCTCCCAACCTCGCCCCCACGTCCTGGCCGTACAAAAGAGACTCAGGGTGGTCCTCCATGATTTCCTCCATGGCATGCAAGGCGCAATCCACCATCAAGGTCAATTCTCCACCCTCAGGGTGCCGTGTGCCTTGTTCTTCCAATACTGCGGCAGGGGCAAACCGATGGGGCAGGAGGTCGGACACGTCAGGTTCGTCGGCTGCTCGCGCTTCGTCGAAGGCCACCTGAACCTCGGCTTCGATTTCTGCATGCAAAAGGTCGAGCGCGCCGCGTTCCGTGCCGGCTTCGAGGAGGGCGGCCTCCAATTTGGGGAGGGGGTCGTTCGCCGCGGCCTCCTCCAAGTCGTCGCGGTAAAATTCCCTGCGCACACCGCTGGTGTGGTGGCCAAGAAGCGGAACGCTGGCGTGGACCAAGAAAGGCCGCTGTTCGCGTCGGGCGGTGTCGATGGCGTGCGCCATGGCTTGGTCGCAGGCCCCCCAGTCGGTGCCATCGACAGAGAGCACTTCAATGCCGGGAAAGGCCTTGGCGAAGGTCGTCGCGTCGCCAAAGCGCACCTCGGAACTGTGGGCACTGATGTCCCATTCGTTGTCTTGCACCAGCCAAACCATGGGCAGGCTTTTCAGCGCGGTCATGTGAAACGCCTCGGCGACCTCACCTTCTGTCATGGCCGCGTCGCCAATGCTGCAGAAGGAGATACCCGGAACGGCCTCCACTTCAGGCAGCCCTGCTGCTTTGCCATCCTTCACCGCTTGGGAGGGGAGTTCCATTTGGCGCAGGTATTGCAGCCCCATGGCTGCTCCGGCAGCGGGGATGGCCTGCATGCCGGTGGCTGAACTCTGGTGTGGGATCTTGGGTTGGCCAGGTCGGTTGAGGCTGGGGTGGCTGTAGTACGTTCGCCCTCCTGAAAAGGGGTCGTCTTTTTTGGCAAAAAGCTGGAGCACCAGCTCCTTGGGCGTCACCCCCATGGACAGCAACAGGCTGTCGTCTCGGTAGTAGCAACTGACATAGTCTTGGGGAAGAAGGCGCTGTCCCGCGGCCACTTGGATGACCTCATGTCCGCGTGAACAGGCATGAACATATTTGGCGGTCAGTCGCGCGTGTTCCTCAAAGAGGTCGGACATGGCGCGCGCAGTGCGGGCCGTTTTGTAGGCCTCGAGCAGTCCTTTGGATGCGGTGGATCGCGCAGGTTGCGGCATGAGCCAAAGATAGGGGGAGGGTCCTCCACTTCCTGCCGGGCTCACCCTACCTTCGTGCTGTGGGTCTGAAGTACGAAAAATGGGAAGGCACGGGCAATGACTTTGTCCTTGTGGATGGACGCCAAGATGGCGCCCTGCCTTCGGACTGGGATTCCACTGAAATCGAACGCATCTGTGACCGCGATCATGGCGTTGGGGCGGATGGAGTCTTGGTCGTGAAGCTGGGCGCGCCCAATGTCCTGCATGTGGACTTTCGCAATCCCGACGGATCCCGCTCGTTTTGTGGCAACGGCACCCGCAGTGCCCTTGCATGGGCGCACGCCCAAGGAGCCTTGGATGCCAAGGGCCACGAAGTTCAGATTCAGGCCGTCGATGGCCCCCACAAAGGGCGCATTCGACCCGATGGATGTCCCGGCATTTCCATGAATGTGGCGGCCACACCTGTGGCGTGTGCCCCGCAACTCGAAGGGGCCCATCGCGCCTCCTTCGTCGACACCGGTTCTCCCCACCATGTCGAATGGTTGGATGCGGCGAAAGATGTCGAGGACTTGGCGCTTCCTCAGGCAGTCCGTCCAATCCGACATCATGAGCGGTATGCCCCTGAAGGTTGCAATGTGAACGTGGCTGCCCAAGGGACGACAAAGGGCCACCTCCACATACGGACCTTCGAGCGTGGGGTTGAAGCTGAAACCCTCAGCTGCGGAACGGGCGTGGTCGCAGCCGCCCTCTCCGACATGAGGGAAGAGGAAGGTCCTGTTATGGAGCGCACTGTGCATGCGCCCGGCGGCGTGCTGGAGGTCCATGTGCGCAAGAACGCAGACGGCGCTTTGAAGGACGTTTGGCTTTGGGGTGCAGCCACCAAGGTGATGGAAGGTGTTTGGTCCTGGGCCCTGATGGTGTCTCTGGCATGCTGCGGCATGGCGGCCACCTCCTCTGCCATCGCCTCGCCTTTCTCAGAATCCCTGTCGCCGGAGGCGCAATTCTCCGTTCTGACCGCCAGCCCCGGGGCGGAATTGTATGCGGCCTTTGGGCACACCGCTTTCCGGCTCAAGGATTTGGACACCGGGGTGGATTTGGTCTTCAATTACGGCACGTTTGTGGTGAACGAGGGCTTCTACGTGCGCTTTGTGAAGGGGCGAATGGATTACAAATTGGGGGTGGAGCGCTACCCGAGGTTCCAAAATGTTTATTTGCGTCAGGGCCGCGCATTGCAGGAACAGGTCTTGCATTTGGGCGAAGAGGATGTTCGGCTCCTGGCAGCGCATCTCGAACAGAATGCCTTGCCTGAGCATGCCACTTACGCCTACGACTTCTTCCGGGACAACTGCGCCACAAAGGTCATTGCAGTTTTGGAAGATGTTTTTGGCGACCGCTTTGTGACGAATTGTTCTCCGACGGACAGTACCTATTTGGAGGCTTTGCGCCCTTTCATGGCTGGGTTGCCATGGACGGGCTGGGGGATGGATCTCATTTTGGGCCAGGAGGCTGCGCAATCGATGCCCTCCTGTGGCCATGCGTTCTTGCCCGATGTCCTCGCGTCCGAATTGGACGGCATGACGTTGGACGGAGAGCCCTTGTGTTTTCCGAGGGAGTTGATTTATCCGGCAGAAGGTGCATGGCGCGCTGGCCTGCCTGAGGGGCATTCGGGGCGTCACGCCCCTTCGAGATGGGCGTGGGCGTTTGCACTTTGGATGGCGTTGCTCTTCGCCACACGTCAAAGAGGGGCTCCTTTTTGGCGACATGCCAGGCGCTGGAGCCTCATGGCATGGGGCGCACTCACCACCACGATGACCTTGCTCTTTGTCGCCATGCAAGGGGTGACGGACCACCGCGACACGTGGTGGAATGCCGATTTGTTCTGGACGTCCCTGGGCTGCGTCGTGCTTTGGAGGGCATTGGGCCGTCGACTTGGACCGACACTGCCAGCCTGGCTTCGGCATTTGGCCCAAGTATGGAGTGTCCTTGCCTTGTTTTCCACTTGGATCTTGCCCGCCATCCATGGCTCTCAACCATGGAGTATGGCCGTGGTGTGGCCGAGTGCTGGAATGAGTGTTGCTGCCGTGCTTGCGCTGTGGACATCCTTCGGTTCCAAGCGGTGAATCCATGGTCCTTCCCTTGTAACTTTCGGTGAACTCCATGCGCAAAACATTCACAACCGCAAGATGGCAATGGGCCCTAGGGGCTGCCCTGGTCGCGGCCCTTTGGGGCTGTCAAAATCCAGTCTCTTGGGAGTCGGATGTCCATCTCCCCATCCTCGACGACCAAGTGTCTTGGGCCGATGTGGTGCCCGATTCCTTGTACGAGCCAGGCACAGGTGGCAACCCTGCCCACTTTGTGCTGGTGGACACCTTGGATGGTTGGGACTGGACCGATTTGTCCACCCTTCCGGATTCCACCCTGCGCATCCGCTACGATGGGGAAGGCGGTGGCTTGGAAAATGGATTTCCAGTGGTTGTGGGATCAAATGTTGTTGCCCTTTCCGATGTTTTGGAGTTTGACGTGGCGCCCGAGGAAGGCGTGGCATTGACCAAGGCCGAAGTCATTTCCGGATCCGTGCTGATTGAGGTGGAGCACAGCCTTGGATTCGAGTTGGATTTGAGTTACCAATTCCCAGATGTCCTCGTGGAAGGGGAACCCTTGGGGTTTGGACTAGAGGTGCCTTGGGCTGATGAGGAACAGGCAGGAGTGGCCAGCCAATCGCTCGATCTGACGGGTGCGGTCTTCGATTTCTCTTCAGCCTTCAATGTGACGGACAACGAGGGGTACGATTTCAATGCCCTCGACATCAATCTGCTTGCGGTGGCCGGTGAATTCAAGAACGAGGGCTTTTACATCGTTCAGGCGGAAGACAGCCTTGTCATCTCCCTGACGTTTCAGGGACTGACGGTGTCTTCCTTGGCGGGTTACTTTGGCAATTACGAAGAGTCCACCTCTGCGGATGTCGACTTGCTTGACACGATTCCTTTGCCTGAGCCCATCATTGATTTGGAAGGCACCCAGGCGTCGTTGCACTTCACCAATACGGTGGGCGCGGACTTCTTGCTGTCGATCGACACCATGAAGTTTGACGATGAATTGGTGGAGGGCGACTTGATCGCTGGGCACCTCATCCCGCGCGCCATTTGGCAGAACGACATCCCACAGCCTGCAGAATGGTCCTTGGACCTTGGCGCACCGGGGTCGACCTTTTTGGACTTGCTCGAGACGTTTCCAAGGTCGCTGCATGTGGCGGGACGCATGGAATTGAACCCCATCAACACCTCTGATTTGTTGATCGATCGTTGGGATGTGGCGTATCCGCCTACGTTTTGGTACCAGCTGCGCGTGCCTCTGAAATTGGGGGTCAATGGGCTGGTGCTGACCGACACGTTTGATTTGGAAGGGCTGAAGGACTTTCCCAAGTTTGAAGGGTTCTTGCATTTGGACTTCTCCAATTCATTCCCGGTGGAGGTGAAAGGAGAGGTGACCTACGACCGCCTTGACGGGGTGGTCTACCGTGACACCTTGGTGTTGCCTCCGGGCGATGCTTGGGCGGACTTGGATGGCCAAGCCACCTTGAGTTTGCCTTTGAATGCTGAGATGGTCGAACCAGGAGGCACTGTGGCCGTGAGTTTGTCGGTCAACACTTCAGGACCTCAACCTTTCACTGGGTTGGAGCGTGTGCGTGTGCAAGGCAGGTTGGAGGGCACCCAAACCATTGAAATCGAGAACGAATGAGGCTGAGGCACAGTTTTATGCCCAGGATGCTCCTCTGCTCAGTCCTCGTCTGCTGGGCGCTTCCGATGCTTCACGCCCAATCCTTGGTGGCCGATTTGAAGGCTCCTGTGGAACGGGGAATGGGGGAGTGGGAAATTTGGGGAAGTCAAAGGAGCAACGCCCTGTCTTCCGGAACCATCCACACCTTCATAGAAGGTGGCTTCTTGTCCCGGAACTTTTTTCAAGACGCCTTGGCCCTGCATCCAGCGCTTGGCGGGATGGGGTTGGATGTCGGGTGGTCGAAGCGCTGGACGACGCGCCCGCTGGGCGAGGGTTCTTGGGCATTGACGGGGTCGTTTGGCAGCGAAGTGTTGGTGAGTTCGTTGTGGCGCAAGGAGTTGATGGAGCTTGCCTTTCTGGGCAACGCAGGCCATACGGGCCGTGTCGATCTTTTGAACGGCACAGGTGTCCGTGCTGGAGCGTTCAACCGATTCTCTTTGGGGATGGAGAACACCCAGACCAGGCAGCGTCTTGAATTGTCCCTTGTCCAGCGCATGGCAGGAGCGGAGTGGGGCATCCCCAACGGGTCCTTTTGGGTCTCAGAGGGGGCCGATTCGATGCAAGTCAATGTCCTCTCTTATGCCTTGGCCAGTCTGGACGAATTGCCTGACACGAGTGGCCTCGCATGGAATCAAATCCTTCCCGCCTACGGCGTGGGCATCAGCGGGGCTTTGCCACTGACCTCAGAAATGTGGCCTTTGCAGTTTCATGTGGACTTCAGGGACATTGGCATTTTGTTTGAACCCGCAGGTGGCATGGTGGCCCTTGTGGACACTGGAATTTCCACCACCGGCCTCTCCGTTCCTTTGACGTCGTACATCGACGATGGGATGGACAATGGACCCGGGTTGACCTGGCAAAACGTGGTGGACGGCAATACGGGATACCAGTTGGACAGCATTTTGCTCGTCAGCGACAGTGCGTCCAGTCGAATGATGATGCTGCCTTCCAGGGTTCAGGCAGCGTTGACATGGTGGCCTTCTCCCGATGTCCAAATCCGCGCCAAGGTGCGCGCGGGCAGTTGGATGCCCTCCTCTGAATACACCCTGGGGGTGGGGTGGATTCCTGGCAAGCGGTTGGCGTTTGGCGTCGATTTTCGAACTGGAGGGTGGGGCGGCCCAAGGCCTGTGACATGGCTGAAGCTTCGCGTGTCGAAGAAGCGCATCCTTTCTCTGGAAGTGGACGATCCGGCGGGTTGGTTTTGGGGGCAAGAGGTGGCGGCCAATACGTATGGACGAGGCGTTCGTTTTTCTCTGCAACGGTTGCCAGGAGCGGGTTGGTCCCGATTCATGGGATTGCCCAGCCGCGACCTTCGCAAACCTCTTCCCCAAGTCGCACCTGTCGCCCCAACGACGGGTTCTTGAATCTTTGAATCCACTGCAAACCATGGAGTCTTCTGCCCACAAACCACTTCACGTTTTGGCCGGCCCGTGTGCCGTAGAAAGCCTCGAGACCACCACGGAGGTGGCCCGCGAGGTGCAACGGGTGTGCCTTCAACTTGGGTTGCCCTTTCACCTCAAGGCGAGTTACCGAAAGGCCAACCGTTCGCGTTTGGACTCTTTCGCTGGGATTGGGGACGCCAAGGCCCTGGACATTTTGGGCCAAGTGAAGGCCGCGCTGGGCGTGGACATCGTCACCGACATCCATCTTCCAGAGGAGGCTGCAACAGCGGCGGAAGTGGCAGACATCCTCCAAATCCCTGCCTTTTTGTGCCGTCAAACCGACTTGCTCGTGGCAGCAGCCTTGACAGGCAAAGTGGTGAACATCAAGAAGGGCCAGTTCATGTCGCCCGGCGCCATGGCCCACGCGGTGGCGAAGGTGAAGGAATCAGGCAACGACAAGGTGTGGGTCACCGAGCGCGGCACCATGCATGGATATGGTGATTTGGTGGTGGACATGCGTGGACTTGCGGAGATGCGGGCCTTTGCGCCCACCTTCATGGACTTGACCCACAGCCTTCAGCAGCCCAACCAAGCCAGTGGGGTGACTGGCGGCCGTCCAGAATTGATCTCGACAGTCGCACGCGCTGCCGTGGCGGCGGGTGTGGACGGGGTGTTCATCGAAACGCATCCTGACCCATCCAAGGCCCTGAGCGATGGCGCGAACATGCTTCCCTTGGACCAGCTGGAAGGCCTCCTGACCACGCTCTCGAGCCTTCACGCTTGGCGTCAAAATCACGTATGATTTTTGTCTATGCGCAGCTTGTCACCGTCGAATTGAAACAGGTCGGACCGGCCAAATGAAGGCTGTATTTTTGCTCGAGCTTTTGAACCGCTATGCTGAGGTCGTACTTTCCGCAGATGAAACGCTTTTTCACACTTCTCTTGGCTGCTTCCTGCTTTGCTGCTGTCGGGCAAGGCGACCTCCAAAGACTTCGGCAAGGCTTCATTGACACGAACTTGGGTTTGGCAATCTTGGGTGAAGGAGGCATTCCATTTCCCGGCGCATCATTTTTGGGAGGAGTAAGGACCATTTCCAGCAGCGACGTAATCTTGGAATTTGAGGCTGGGGTGGCGTTCCCAGCGGTTGCCACAGCCAAGGTGGGTTTTGGCAAAAGAAACCTGAGCAAGGGGACGTCGACAACATTTGGCGTTCGGATTTTCCCAATGCATGTCTACTTCCAACGGTCTTTTTCAACGGACCGTTGTGCGGATGATGTCTCTTCAAGAAAGCTCAAACGTTTGCAACGACGTGGGAAAACGAGAGAAAACCTTCTGTGCAGTGAGTGGTATTACACGATTGAAATTGGAACAGGCGAAGAGGCAAGCTTTTACTCCTTGGGCATTGTTTCTTTTGGGCATCGTTTCTACTTTGATTGAGGAGCTGCGCTCGTTGTCTTGTAGGTACTTGAGCAAGATGTATTCATGAAGCATTTTTTCACACTTCTCTTGGCTGCTTTTTGCTTGACCGCTGTTGGGCAAAGCCTTCCGATGGGCATCGCCACCAAGGCAGACTTTTCAAAGGGAGAAGATGTTGCTTGGACGAATTTTTGCAACGAAGCACTGGACTTAAGTGGGGCAGAGCAGGCCGAGTTTTGGACTGGATACCACCAGATGGAGGCGGACATGGCTGCCCTCAAAAAGAAGAAACGCTCCCGTGAGATGTCTCTATTGAACCCCTTCATGACCACCAACAAGGCCGTGGTCCAAGTCATCGAGGACATTGCTGAGGCAAAGGTTGCCATGGTGGACATCGAGCAAGATTTCATGCTGAGCCTCGTCAAGTTGCTAGGGCCCAAGCTGGCCATAAAATTCAACTTGGCCAAGAGGGAGTACAAGCACCAGCTAAAGGAGCATCGGCGCCAGCAAGATTGAAGCCTTTGAGATTCCAAAGCGTACGGGCTTTTCGCTCTCCAGATAGCCATGGGGTATTCAAGTTTGGCTGTGGGCCGAGACGGTCTCAGTAACGTGCAGCACCAATGTTGAAGATGGACGATATGCTTATCATTGCTCTATGGTTAAATATATGATTCCCTTTCTGGCTGTTGCTGCAATGGCGGCATGCACCTCAAATCAACCTGCTGACAGCAACCTTCCGGCAGAGCCTTTGAATTTCGAAACTGCAGCTCAAGAGCTTTGCAACCTGAAGTGCAGTTTGAGATCATTACGAGCTGAGGGTGACAAGGAAAAATTTAGACAGGGTAGGATGAACTTGAAGCGTCTCATGGATGCCGTAGATGAGCTTCAAGAGGCTGGAGAAGCGAAAAGGCTTTTGGAGGATTGCAAGTGCGACTGATTCTGAGCCAACCCCTTCCATGCGTAAAAAATGCATTCTAAGCTATTTGGCTCCAAAAGGTATTTGTACGCTTTGAG
>JBELJW010000003.1:0-42299 GCA_042089975.1 Flavobacteriales bacterium
GGTACAAATCCCATTCCCCATCGTGGTCGTAATCTAAGAAAACGCAACCCCAGGTCATTCCGGAATCATTGGTGCCGGAAAAAATGCTGATGTCGTCGAAGGTGCCATCTCCATTGTTGGCAAACATGGCGCTAGGGAAGAGGTCTGTGATGTACAAGTCCAAATGGCCGTCGTGGTTGATGTCCGCCACATCCACACCCATGCAATTTCCTTGGTAATTCAATCCCGAGAGGAAGGCCAAATCGTAAAAGGTGCCGTCGTTGTTGTTGCGGTACAGTTTGTTGGTCTGGTTGGCGTCGTGGGTGAGGTACAGGTCTTGGTCCCCATCGTTGTCGTAATCGAAGAAAATGCTCCCCATCCCGACACCTGTGTCCACGGTTCCTGTTTGAAAGTAGACGTTGCTGAAGCCTTGGCCAGTTGTGTTTTTGTAAAAATGGTTCGCCGAATTGAGATTCACCACATAGAGGTCGGTGAAGCCGTCGCCGTCATAGTCCGCGGCATGCAGGCTGCGGCACATCGAGGTGCTTGCCACCCCGAAGGTGGCAGCCATGTCGACAAACGTGCCATCTCCCTGGTTGACGTAGAATCGGTTGGGGGCAGGTTCACTGCCGCCAAATGCAAATCCATTCCCCGTGGCCAAGTCAAGGTCACCGTCGTTGTCAAAATCAAGCCAAATGGCCGCATTCGTGTAGCCTTCGTCTGCCACCCCTGCTTCTTCGCCCACTTCGGTGAAGGTCATGTCTCCATTGTTCCGGTAGAGAGAATTGCCAGTGGATCTGCTCCCGACATACAAGTCCTCCCATCCGTCGCCGTTGTAATCTCCAATGGCCACAGCATGGTGCAGCCCCTCGGCCAAAAGGCCTGAGGCAGCCCCAACATCGACAAACGTTGGAGCTTCCACTTGACCACAAGCGTCTCCTACCATGGCTGCCACAAGGGCATTCAGAAGAATCAGACAGGATCTTTTCATGCGGTCCATCTAAGATACGGCTGTGTGGTTCGTCGGCAACAAAACGAGGTGTGAAGAACTTTTTTCAGCCCTCAGTATATAATGTTCAGGTCTTATATGCGTGTGGTGTTAGGTTTGTGTCGTGCATCAAGACAATGACCGGATGCTCACGCACTGGCTGTTTGATTGGGTACAAGTAGATTGTTAGGATGGAAGGGCGCTTAGGCGCCCTTCTTGTTGCCCCAAACTTTGGTACCTTACAATCATGGAACGCATGCGTTTTTTGTCTCTTGGCCCATGGACTTTGGGTGCGCTCTTGATGTTCCTCACAGGATGTTCTGGTTGTGGGGACGGAGGTGGGAATCCTGAAGTCCGCATTTCCTTTTTTGAGGTGATGGCCTACGACCAGGTCTACAGCGAGGATCCTTGGGGAGAAGATGGACTGCCAGACTTCTTTGTGGAAGTCTCCGTGCAGGAAACGCCGTACGCCACCTCGGAAGTGGCCATCAATGGCGCATTGCCTGTCCGATTGGCGGCACAAGATTTGGTGTTTCAAGGTGTGGAGTTGGACCAAACGGTGGAATTGCGTCTCTTCGATCAAGACGATGACTCCCTTGATGACTTCGTAGGGCAGGTGACCTTTGTGCCGAGGGATTTGATGGACGACGAGCCCACACGGCACAGCCTTTACGGCGGCTATTTGCAACTGGATTTGTTGCTGGCTTGGTGACATTCTGGGATTTTTGACCAAAACCCATTGTCATCCTGCCACCTCTCGCTATATTTGCACCCCTGTTTTCAGCAAAGTCCATCCATGGCACATCACAAATCAGCCCTCAAGCGCATTCGTTCCGACGAGAAGAAGCGCGACCGCAACCGTTACCAGCACAAGACGGCGCGAAACGCCGTGCGCAACCTGCGCGACTCTACCGACGCCAAAGAAGCTTCTGCGCTTCTTCCCGTCGTGAGTGCAATGCTGGACAAACTGGCCAAGCGGAACATCATCCACAAGAACAAAGCAGCCAACCTCAAATCAAGCTTAACCAAGCACGTCGGAAGTCTCTGATGGATTGAAGGTATGCGCTGACAAACGCATTGGCCCTCCGCACCTCGCGGAGGGCTTTTTTTGTGCCATGATGGAGACATTGAGACCCAGAGAGCGGATGGAAAGGGAAGGCCTTGGTTCGCTTCAGGACGCGGAGTTGCTTGCATTGCTGCTGGGGACAGGTCAGCCAGGTCGACCTGCGGAGCGCTTGGCAGACGATCTTTTGCATCTCGCAGGGGGTTCATTGCACAACTTGGCCACTTGGCCTCCGGACAGTTTGACCCAGGTGCCAGGGGTGGGACCCGCGAAGGCTTTTTTGGTGGCCGCGGCCATGGAGCTTGGGCGACGGCGTCAACATGCCTCGAGGCCCTTGCCCCAAATGATGAAAGGAAGCCAAGATGTATTTGGTCGATTTCAGTCGAGGTTGTCCGATTTGCAGCACGAAGAATTCTGGATCATGCTCTTGAAACGGTCCAACGATGTATTGGCCGAGGTCTGCATCTCCAAGGGAGGCCTCACCGGGACGGTGGTGGATCCCAAAATTGTTTTTGGTCGAGCCCTGGCCATGAGGGCAGCGGCCATGGTGCTCGTGCACAACCACCCTTCGGGGAATCCCCGGCCAAGTGCATCGGACCGTGAGCTGACACGATCTCTTTGCAGGGCTGGGCTGTTGTTGGACTTGCCCATTTTGGACCATGTGATTGTGGCGGGCGACGGGTACGTTAGCTTTGCCGACGAAGGATGGCTGAATTGACTCAACCCCAAAGCATGCTGGTGATTGTGGGCGCCAGGCCGCAATTCATCAAGGCTGCGGCTTTGCATCGTGCGCTGAAGGATCGCCCTGAGTGGGAGGTTCGGTGGCTGCACACCGGCCAACACCATGACGGGGCCTTGAGCGACCAATTCTTCCATGAACTTGGGCTGCCTGTGCCGCACGTGAGGTTGCACCCCAACACATCTTCCCGGGAGAAAAGACTTGGCGACATGATGGACGGCATTCGGGCTGACATCGAAGGACACACCCCCCGATGGGTGATGGTCTTTGGGGACACGGATTCCACCCTCGCTGGAGCGTGGGCCGCTGCGGCAGTGGGCGTTCCCATTGTCCATGTGGAAGCGGGGCTGCGTTCCCACGACTGGGGAATGCCAGAGGAAGTCAACCGCGTGCTTTGCGATCGGATGTCCTCGGTTTTGGTGTGTCCCACGGATGCTGCGGTGCAGCATTTGTGGGCTGAAGGCATCGTGGATTCGCCCCCGATCCATCGACCGAGTCCCGTGCATCCGAGGGTGCTTAGGATGGGAGATGTGATGCATGACAACGCGTTGCATTTTGGATCCACTTTCCGTTTGGATCAAGCTTCGAAAGGCCCTGTTTTACTGACCATGCATCGTCCAAGCAATGTGGACGACGGTCCCCGCCTTTTGTCTTGGCTGGACGCCATCGGAGATTGGTTGGCATCCCGACAACTCGGGGTCATTTGGCCCGTCCATCCGCGCACAGCCCAAGCCTTGGACCTCCACCGACCGACGTGGCGAAAGGAATTGGACAACCGAGGTTGGAAGCTGGAAAAGCCGCTTGGTTATCTGAATTTGTTGAAGTGCATTCACGCCGCCCCATTGGTCTTGACAGACAGTGGGGGGGTGCAAAAAGAGAGCTTTAGCCTAGGGACACGTTGTGTGGTGCTCAGGGATTCTACGGAATGGACAGAGCAAGTGGATCGAGGCCAATCCATCTTGGCATCAGGTCCAACCGAGTTGAAGTCTTTGGCGGATGAAATGCTGGGAAAAGGGGGGCATGTGCCAGACGATTTGTACGGCAACGGACTTGCGGCAGTGGAATTGGTAGACGCTCTTGAAAATATTGCGATGCGCCATGGGTGAGTCGTCGTCCCAGGCAAAGTGGCTGTTTCAAAGCGTAGCGCTCAGTCCGCGACAGACGTATGTTTTGGACACCGTTTTGAGACGGTGGTGGGGTCAATCGTGGTCCTGGAGTTCGGAAGGTGTGAGGACGGGAGAATCCTCACTCCATTGGGATGGGAAAACCGTGGCGACTTGGGAGGACCATTCGCTGGTGACTTCAAGCTTGCAACCCAAGGATGCGGTGAAGTGTCAATGGGGTTTGTGGAGCGAGAACGATAAGGTGGCCCTTTGGCTTCCCTTTTTCGCCCCCAGGGACCCTGAACCACAAGAGGACGCGTCCTCTTTCCTGCCGATGGACCCGTTGGCAGTGACATTTTGGGCCCTCACGTGTTGGTCAGAACAGGCTGGGGAATTCGAGTTGGACTTGCATGGCCGGCCGCAGGTTGGGTCCGCCCCTTGGGCATCCATTCAACAGGAGGTTCACTTCCATGGCTCCAAATGGGCCGCTGCGGATCAGCACCGCCTCCCTTGGGTGGAGTGCATGTGGCACGGACTTCGCGGCAGAACGGAGTGGACAGAATTCCCCAAGATGAAATGCCAATGGACCTTCGATGTGGATGTGGCGTTCAAGCATCTGGGCCGGTCGCGGAGGAAGCATTGGGCCCTCCAATGCCGTGATGTTTGCATGGGCCGCTGGTCGTTGGTGTTGGAAAGATGGAGCGTGATGAAGGGCCGTTGGAGGGATCCTTATGACACCTATGGTTGGATCAGGAAGACGCACCATGGGATGCCGTTGACGTGGTTTGTGCTCGCCGCCAAGCGGAGAAAGCCGTTCGATGTTGGTTTGGACCCTGCCCAGTCGTTGTTGCCAGCATTGGTCGAGCAACTTGATTTCGCTGGGCCTGAACACCGGGTGTCTTGGCACCCCAGTTGGGCTGCCCTGAGCGATTCAGGAGTGTTCGATGCGGAATCGACGATGGTGCATTCGTGGCCGGGCATCGACCCCAATGCGGTGCGTTCCCATTTTTTGCGTGGGACACCAGGCAAATGGTGGAAGCGCTTGGTGGAGCATGGCATCTCACACGATGCCTCCTTGGGGTGGTCTGACGACATGGGGTTTAGGAATGGCATCAGCCAGCCCTTCCAAGCATATGATTTGACACGCGAGGAATGCATGTCCCTTGTCATTGAACCCATGGCCGTCATGGACGAGGCCATGCGAGGCCCCTTGGGGTGGTCGCCACAAAAGGCAGCCGTCGAATTGACGCGATCCATGGACGCCGTGGCCGTTGTGGGCGGCCAATGGATGTCTTGTTGGCACAACACGTCGGTGAGTGAGGACGGGGAATGGGAGGGATGGCGGGCAACATACGTTCACATGTTGACCCATGCCCAAAACCTTGGGGTGACTACCTTATAGCCATGGAGCTACTTGAGCTTTTGTGGTGGGCGTTCATGGCGGTGATCAAATTTGTCGTGACGCCTTCTTTGATGGTTGCACGAGGCATGTCTTGGTGGCTTGCGTGGTCGACCACGTCTTTTGGAGCAGTGGCAGGTGTTTGGGGGATTTGGCATTTTGGCAAGTGGTGGTTTGCTTGGTTTGAAGAGCGACTTGGCCCACGTGTCGATCGTGGCAAACGCACCTTCACAAGGCGGAGAAGAACCATCGTCCGTTGGAAGAACGCCATGGGCCTCTCAGGTCTTTTGGCAATTTCTGGTCTGATTTCTGTGCCTGTGGCGACTGTGCTGGCTGCGAAATATTTCCGCCACCAACCCGGCACCATGTGGAAGTTGATGGCGGCCTTTTCCATTTGGGCAGCCCTTCTTTCTGCAGGATCAGAGGCTGTGAAATACTGGACACCATGACCTCGCAATTGGCCCCTCTTTTTTTTGACTTGGACCACACCCTATGGGATTTTGAAACCAATTCACGGCTCGCTCTCCGCAGAGGAGTCAAGGATTTGGCTCTTCTTTCCCATGATCTCTCCTCTGAGCAGGAGTGGATTGTCCATTACGAAGCCGCCAACGATTGGTGCTGGGCGCAGTTCAGGGCAGGAGAAATGACCAAGTCCACCCTGCGCGCCAAGCGTTTTGCGATGGCCATGGAGCGGTGTGGCATGCCGAAAAATGCATCCTTGGCGAGGCAATTGGGGGAACATTATTTGGACCATAGCCCTTATCAAACTGCGCTGATTCCAGGGACCTTGGACATGCTTGAGTGCCTGGCGTCCCGAGGACATGCCATGTGGATTTTGACCAATGGATTCGAAGAAGTGCAACACATCAAGGTGGAGAACAGTGGTCTCGCTGGATTTTTCCGTGGGGTCTACACCAGCGATGCCCTGTCTGTGAAAAAGCCCAATCCTGAAGCCTACCGCCGTGCAGCTTCCCTTGCAAAGGTGGAAATGGATGCGGGGGTCATCATGATTGGCGACAGTTTGGAGAGCGATGTCCTGGGTGCGCAAGCCGTTGGATGGCGAGGGGTTCATTTTGCCCCTGGGTTGGATGCGCATCCTGAGTCTTGGAAAACGATCGAGGTGCTCGAGCAGCTGAAGGACTTGCCGCTTCATGTCTGATGTACCTTGTGGTCATGTCAGATCAAGAAAAAAAGGGCAAACTCAACATTGAGCTTCCAGAAGAAAAGGCCACAGGGGTGTATGCCAATTTGGCCGTCATCACACACAGTCCGGCAGAATTCGTGATGGATTTCATCCAGGTCATGCCCGGCATGCCCAAGGCCAAGGTGAGGAGCAGGGTGGTGATGTCGCCGCAACATGTGAAAAGGCTGTTGGGGGCGTTGGCTGAAAATGTCCAGCGTTTTGAAAAGCAACACGGCCCCATTCAAGAGCATGGCAATGGAGATGCTGGCATGCCCTTGCCTTACATGGGGCCTCAGGGACAGGCTTAAGCCGAAGATCTCTCAGGCCATCCAGGACCGGTTCTCGACAAAGGTGCCGAGGACCTGACCCTTGGTTCGGCCTTCAAAGGCCCCCAAATTCACACCACCTGTCCCCGGATGAGGGTGGTGGTCCAGGTCCGGGTGGAACCAAGTGAGGTCCACGGTGGCCCCTTCTTCGATGGCGGAGCCCGGCGATTGGAGCACGTCCGAAGGACCTGAGGTCAAGGCGCGAAGCGTGGCGCCAAGCGCATTCTTGGTGTCGATGCCATGCAAGGAGTGGAAGGTCCATGCAAATGCGGAAGGCAGCCCTGCCACGCCATTGGGACTGAGCATGAATTCCACGTCGTGGTGCTCCAAATCTTCAGGACGGTGGTCGCTCACCACCATGTCGATGGTGCCGTCGAGCACGGCATGGCATAGGGCCCTTTGGTCTTCTGCACTTCTCAGCGGAGGCAACATCCGAAGAGTTCCCTCGAATCCCCTTAAATCTTCGTCACAAAAGGCGAGGTGGACCGCTGAGGTGCCACAGGATACGGAAAGGCCTTCGGACTTGGCGATGCGCACCAAATCAAGGCTTTTGGCCGCGGTCAAAATGGGGAAGTGCAGCCGCCCACCGGTGTACCGCAAAATGTCCAAGTCTCTCGACACACGAAGCGTCTCAGCTTCCGAAGGGATGCCTGTCAGTCCCATCTCCGTGCTGACAACACCCTCGTGCATGACGCCTTCCGCGTTCAAATCGAGGTCCAATGGTTGGTCCATGACCGTTTTGCCATGGGATTGGGCGTAGGTAAGCGCCCTTTGCAACACCCCTACACGATGTAGAGGCCCGTCGTCGGTGAAAGCCACTGCACCTGCTTGGCTCAAGTCATGCATCTCGGCCAATTGCGCTCCTTGACCTCCTTCTGTGATGCAGGCCATTGGAAGCACCCTCGCAGGGATGCCATGTTCATGGGCAACACTGGCTTTGGCCATGACATGGTGGACAGCGCCGGCATGGTCCGTGGCAGGAGAGTTGGACGGCAGCAAGGCGACGTGTGTGAATCCTGCAGCCGAAGCAGCCTTCAAACCTCTGACAATGCCCTCCTTTGTTTCTTCTCCGGGCTCTCGGAAATGCACTTGCCCATCGATCCAGCCGGAGCTGACCATGCTTCCGGGGCTTTCCAAAACCTTCGCCCCGTTGGGAGCCAAAGAGGGTCCTACTTGTTGGATGACCCCATCTGCCACACGGATGTCCACCGTTTGGTCGTGCCATGGTCCTTTGGGGTCCCATACCCGGACTGAGGTTAGGAGAATAGCTTGTTCCATTTGCGAAGAAGTAAAGTTTCAAGAGCCAAAGCGCACAGTGCACCGACGAAAAAATACCAAGCAAGTCGCTGACCTGCAATCCGTTCATCCACAAGACTTTTCAACTGACTTGCAGGTCCTCGCCAGACCTCAATGGTGGGCCATCCCAAGGCTTCCACCTTGGCCGTCCACTCTTCCGGCAACCATGTGTCCATGAGCGATTCAGATGAACGATGGTTGAGGCCAAAACTCGCCACCTTGTCGTTGTTGCGCAAAACATCGTACCCACCGGGTTCCTGCAAGCTTTCTCCCCACCCCAACTTCAGGCCTTCCGAGGTGGATTGCATTTCAGGGACGGCCCCATTGGAAGAGGCTCCCCCCTCATAATCCGTTCGGCGAATGCGCCAGTTCATGTCATCGGCCATCCGTCCATTTTCATTGGGGTCGAGGGCGAGCGTCAGGCTGGCATCTTTGCCCAACTCAAGGGCAAAGTGCGATGCCTTTCTCGAGGATTCTGCGATCCGAAGCAACGTTGGTACGAACAAGCCATGACGGGTCAGGTTCCCCGTTTCCAAAGATGTCCCCAAGATGTACACGTCACCCTCTGCTTCTGCGCCGCCCACCACACTGAGGTAAGGCAAGCCATTGGCTGCTCGGACCAGCCATTCTTCTCGGGGTCCTGGACGGCGGTCCAAGATGCGGTCGTAAGTGGGCCAGTCCACCCTTGATGGGATGCTGCGGAAGACACCCTCGTAAATTGGGTGGCTCCAGCGCACCGTGGCTACTTGGCCTTCTCCACGGACCCAACCGCTGGAATTCGCCAATTTCAATCCATCCATCCAAGTGGTCATGCCCGCGGCTGAACTGTCAGGGATGAGGAGCAGGGTTCCCCCTTGCTGGTGGAATGCCTCAAGCATGGATGCTTCTCCAGAAGAAGGTGCTTCCAAGGCATCCACGACCACGAGGTCAAAGGCTGCCAGCCGTTGTGGGGAGGGGAGGGCACTGCCGCGCTCCACCCCCAAAAGAGGATTGGCACTTTCCAAGGCTTGCTGCACGGACAAAGAAGCCGTTCGAAAAGGGGCATTGGCGCTCGTCCAATGGAAGATTTCGACCCGCTCTTCGACGTTGTATCCCATGAAGTGGGCATCGTCAAATTGAACCGGGGCATCTTCCAATTCCACCTTCAAGTGATGGGGTCCGGGGGCGCCATGGGTGAATCTAAGCACCGTATCTGTGGGCAAACCAGGCACGAGATGGTAAGACCCCAATGCGGCAGGCACGCCATCTAGGCGGAGGGACAGGGGCAAGCCGTCCATGCCTTCCAACGCATCATGGCCAATGCGGACATGAAGGGCAGCTGGCTGGTCGGGCAAGGCCAATGGGCTGCCAAACCAAACGGAGTCGATCCAGATGTTGGGCACCTTGTTGGCCTCCACTGGCAGCACATGCCAGGTGACGGAGGAGTCCAGTGCCATGGGGCGTTGCAGGTTGTGGCTGCTTTTCTGCAAATCTGAAATCCAAAACCCTTGTCCTGAGGCTTCAGGTGCCCGCTGCAATTGGTCCAAGCCGCGTTGCACCACGGCTTCCAAGGAGGGTGCTTGTGTCGAGAGTTGGATGGCTGCGATGCGCTCGAGGGCCTCATCTTGGGTCATGAAGCGCTGGTCCACCCCAGCAAAGTCGCTTGCAAAGACATGGTATTTGTCCGTTTCTCGAAAGGCCTCGACCAAGGCCGTGGCTTTTTGCTTGGCCGCTTGAATCAAAGGTCCTGACTCGCCTGATGCCATCATGGATGGGCTGCTGTCAACGTAAATGGACACAGCCTGTTGTCCGCCATTGGCAGAAGCCTTCTCAGGTGCAAGCATGGGGTCAGCAAAGGCCATGATCACCAGCGCAAAAGCCAACAATCGGGCCAAGAGGATCAGCAAGTTCCTCAGCCGGTGGCGGGAACGGGTTTCTTTTTGGACATCTTTGAGGAAGGCGACATTGGAAAAAGCCACCCTCTTGAACCTCCGCAACTGCAGGAGGTGCAAGGCGATGGGGATGGACAGCGCCAGCAATCCCCAGAGTATATCAGGCCTTCCCCACACATCGCGAATTTAGCCCGATTTTTGCGGCATGACACGCGAGGAGCTGAAGGAGTTTTTGTTGGAGAAGGCAGATCGGTATGAAGTCCCTGATTTCTTGCCCCGCGACCCCCTGTCTGTGCCGCATCTATACACCGATGCCATGGATGTGGAGGTGTCTGCTTTTTTGGCGGCCACATTGGCCTGGGGCAACAGGGTGTCCATCCTCAAAAGTCTCCATGACCTGATGGAGAGGATGGACCACGCGCCGGGCCAATTTGTGAGGGAACATGAAGCGTCTGACCTGCAAGCCCTCCGTGGTTTTGTGCACAGGACGTTCAAGGCAGAAGATGCCATTGGATTCGTGTCCGCTCTGAAACAGTTGCACCTGCGAGATGGAAGTTTGGAAGCGTCCTTCAATAGGCATTGGTCTTCGGGGAAAGATGGACCTTCGATCCGGGGCATGTTGTCGGGTTTTCATTTGGACTTCATGTCGTGCTCAGGTGTTTTGCCCAGGACCAAAAAACATGTGGCCAATCCGGCAGCTGGTTCTGCTGCCAAACGATTGAACATGTTCTTGCGTTGGATGGTACGCCCCGCGCACCGTGGAGTGGATTTGGGGCTTTGGACGTCCATTTCTCCCCGTGACTTGTGCATCCCATTGGACGTCCACACGTCCAATGTTGGAAGGAAATTGGGGCTCTTGCAGCGCAAGTCCAATGATTGGCGTGCCGTGGAGGAACTTACCCAAGCCCTGAGGGAGATGGACCCAGAAGACCCCATTCGATTGGATTTTGCTTTGTTTGGACTGGGCGCCCTAGAGGGGTTCTGAGAAACCCTCCCTGTGGCCGAACTTGCCACTGTGAAAATGCGTCAAACAGGTGATGGCAGTCAAACACTGTTCCACCCCGAGTTGGAAGTGTGCTACCACAGTGTGCATGGCGCTTGGACGGAGACCCAACATGTGTTTGGGGACATGGGGGTGGAGGCGGCATGGGCGGGCAAGGCGGAAGGCTCCCTTCACATTTTGGAAGTGGGGTTGGGCACAGGACTGAATGTCTTGGACGTTTGGGGCCGCGCCCAGGCCTCAGGGCGTCACGTGGTCGTGGTCAGTTTGGAACCGCACCCCTTGAGTTGGTCAGAGGTGGAACCCATGGGGCACGACCAATGGGTCCCTGAATCTCGACCCATGCTAGAGGCCATCCACAAACGTGGGGCGTGGTCCGACGCACACATGACCTTTGAAAGGTGGCCATCTGGCGTGTTGGAGGCTCCACTTGAAGAGAGGCGATTTGATGTCATTTTGTTTGATGCTTTTGCCCCAGCCTCGCAGCCAGAGCTCTGGACGTCCGAGGTGATGGACAGAATGCGTTGTTCGCTGCGGCCTGGCGGGCATCTCGTGACGTATTGCGCCAAGGGGCAAGTACGACGAAACATGGAATCGGCAGGGTTTCAGGTGGAGCGCTTGCCTGGACCTCCTGGAAAGAGGGAAATGTTGAGGGCGACCAGGGTGCATGCACCTGAGGGAAGGTTGAATGTGCGGGTGTACATGGTCTTGACAAGGGACCACGAAGGCGGCCCCGAGCAGGAGGTTTTGGTGTCGTATGAACGGTTGCCCATGGGGGGCGTCATGAAATTTCCTGGAGGGGGATTGGAGTGGGGCGAGGGCACAGCAGCCTGTTTGAGGCGAGAGGCGCTCGAAGAATTGGGCCAACGCGTTGACGTTGGGGAGCTGCTGCACGTCAGCCAAAATGTCCATGTCAGTTCCTTTGACCCCAACCAACAGGTCATTGCGGTGCATCATTTGGCGTCCCTGCCTGACGCGATCAAGTTTGACGACGCAGGGGAGAAAGAGGACGTTCAGGGGAAAAAGGTGGCCATGATGGCGCAAAAGCTCGGGTGGCGAAGGGTGGATGCTTTGGTCCCGGAAGACTTTGAATTTGCGTCCGACCGCGAGGCTTGGAGGGCATTTCTAGAAGGGTTCAAGTAGCCCATCTGGACCATCAGCCAATCAACCCCCACCTGTGCTCGACGCAATCGTCAATGCGCAGACACAACTGTTCTGGAGTGAAGGTGCGCCAGCCCATTTCATTCAGTTCCCCTCCCAACACGAAATAAGAGTCCAAATCAATACCTTGCATGTCGGCCAAGACATGCTCTCGAAAGTTGAGCAACGCGATCCAGCCATCCTCTTCGTTCACCTCATCGAACCACTCCTCGTAGTAGGCGTCGTCGCTGTGATGAAAATTCAACACATTTTCACCGATCAGGACGAATTTGGAAATGCCGGCCTCCATGAGTCGGTCCACCACCTTCCGTTTCAGCAGCATGACGTCGTTGAACAAACAGTCGTTCCATTCGCCAATGAATTCGAGGATGGCATACCCTTCATTGTAGTCGGCATACAGGATTTTGGTGTAGAGGGTTTGGCTTCCAAACTCATCCCATTGTGGATGGATGAAGTGGTTGTAAACCTTGAGGTGGTAGGCAAATTCATTGTAGACCCTCTCAAAAAAGGGGCTCTCGGGGTCGTTGCTGGCGATGTAGTGGTTGCGCCACGCATAGTAGGGTTCGAGGGCGTGCATGGTTATTTCTCCTTCTGATGGGCATCGATTGCGGCCCGCACACTGCCTTGGTCCAGCAAGAGGGCTTGGGCATGGGGAATGGCCAAACCAGTGGCTTCTGCGACCATTCTCGCCCCCCGTTGGACCAGTTTTTCATTGGACAATTGCATGTCGACCATCCGATTGCCTTGCACGTGTCCCAGTTGGATCATGGCTGCTGTGGTGAGGCGATTGAGCAACAGCTTTGTCGCCGTTCCAGCTTTCATTCGCGTGGACCCCGTCACAAATTCAGCCCCTGTCACCGCCACCACAGGGTGCTTGCAAACCGCCACCACTTGGCTCTCGGGATTGCAGGTGATGCATCCTGTCAAGAGTCCATTCGCTCTTGCCTCTTCCAGCGCACCCAAGACGTAGGGAGTCCGTCCGCTCGCAGCGATGCCCACCACGGTGTCCAAGGAGCCCGCCTGGTGCGCCATCAAATCTTTCCATCCTTGCAACCGATCGTCCTCTGCACCCTCAACAGCTGCCCGTATGGCGTCGTCTCCGCCAGCCATGAGGCCCACCACCACACCCGGAGCCACCCCAAACGTGGGGGGACATTCGCTGGCGTCCACCACCCCCAAGCGCCCACTGGTTCCGGCGCCGAGGTAAAACAGCCGTCCCCCTTGCTGCATGCGTTCGACCAAGGCCTTGGTCAATTCCGCCAGCGCAGGCATCGCGGCTTCTACGGCGGGCTGCACCGCATGGTCCACTTCGTGCATGGCTTGAAGCAAGGCCTCCACAGACATGTGTTGGAGGTTGTCAAAAGGCCCGGATTGTTCCGTAGGAGGAAGGGAAGGGTTCATGGGAGGACGTTGCGGCATTCCAGTTGTTGCCCAAACTTACTTGAAGTGGGGGTGTCAGACTCCAGATGCCGCCCAAATGTCCCAAGCGCGGTCCGCCTGGAGCCGAAGCATGTCACCTCCATGGAGCACTTCAGCACCTTGGGCTCTGGCCTTGGACAGCAACAAGGTGTTCTCGGGGGTGTAAATCAAGTCCACGACAAGGTGCCGCGGCCCAAGGTGTTCCACTGGAAAGGGCACCATTTGGTCTGTGTTGGGCGACATGCCCACTGGGGTGCAATGCACGACGAGGAGATGGTGTTGCAGGAGGGTGCCATTCAGTTCTTGGTACCCCACCAAGGGGCGCCCAGCGTAAGTCTTCCCATCGACGCTGTTGCCCTGTCGGGACACCCCTGCGGTCTCGATGCCAAGATTGCCCAAGACATGATGCACAGCAGCTGCACTGCCCCCCGTGCCCAGGACCAACGCACGTTCATGATGCTTTGCCAAAAAGGGTTGAATCGACCGTTGGAATCCCCAAACGTCGGTGTTGTGGCCCATCCAACCTTCGGGGGTGCGCACCAATGTGTTCACCGCGCCCACCGCTTGGGCCTCAGCCGACAACCCCAACAAATGTGGAATCAGTGACTTTTTATGCGGGACGGTGATGTTGAGCCCAACGACTTCGGGATGCGACTGGGACCAGGCAGGAAAATCATCGGCGTTGGGCAGGTCAAACTTCTTATAGGAAAGATCGGCGCGTCCGAGCCGTTCGAACCGTTGTGCGAACAACTTGGGGCTTTGTGAATGTTCCACCGGATGCCCCATCACGCCCAAAACCTTGGGAAGTGCGGATGCCTTGCTGCGCGTGGTCATTTGACGTCGGATTTTGCCGATGCGCCCACCTTGTGCAGGCCCCAGACGACAAGTCCACCTGCAACAGCAAGCACCATGGCCTGCTGCCAGGCCGCCTCTGGACCCGGCCAGGCGTTTTCCCAAAGCCACTCCACACGACCATCGCTGTGGGTGTAGAGGGGACGGATCGCCTCCTTCCATGGCCACAAGGCTTGAAGAGAACCCACCAAAAACCCAGTAAGCAAGGACAGGGTGGGTGCACGGTGTCGGGAGAGCAGCCACTTCAGTGCCCTGCTGAACAGGAGAAGCCCCAATGCTGCTCCGCTGCCAAAGGCCAGGATTTTGGTCAAGTCCATGGTCTTCAACGCCAACAACACGGGGGCATAGGCGCCCAAGATCAACAGGAGAAAGCTGCCGGAAATCCCAGGAAGAAGCATGGCGCAAATGGCCAATGCCCCAGCGGCCATCAAAAGAAGGGGGTGGTCGGATTGCACCAAAGGAGGCAGCGAAGTGACAAAGCCCGCAACAGCACAGCCAATGGCTGCCCACACCCAAGCATCGAGTCCCCACGGGCGCACATGTCTTCCCACCAACGGGACGGAGGTGGCCACAAGTCCCATGAAGAAGGCTCGCAACAAGGTTGGTTCGTGCTCAAGGAGCCAGTGCAACGGCGTGGCCAAGGCAAGAACCGCCGCCATGATGCCCCCTCCCAATGCCAAAAGAAAGGGTCCGTTGACGGCGTGCCAAGCTTCGCGCATTTGGCCTTTTTTGAGCGCTTGAAAGCCTTCGCCACTGAGGGCCGAGAGGCTGTCGAGCAGGGGGTCATAAATGCCCGTGATGAAGGCCACGGTGCCTCCGCTGACCCCGGGAACCAAATCTGCCATGCCCATGGCAAATCCCTTGAGAGCGACCTGCCAGTGACGCATCATGCCACGTCCATCTGTGGCTCAATCTTGGAAGCCCACGCCATGATGCCACCCGTCAGGTTGTGCACGTTGTCCATGCCATGTTGAAGGGTCAACGCCTGGGTGACGGCTGCTGACCTTGCCCCTGAGCGGCAATGGATGACCAAAGGCCCGTCTTGAGGCAATTCACTGAGTCTGTTCATGACTTCCGACATGGGGATGTGCAAGCCATCCAAGTGGCTCACACTTCGCTCGTAGGGCTCACGGATGTCCACAAGTGTGTGCGGTGTGCCGTCCTGTCGCCAGGCCTGCAATTGCTCGACTGTGATGCTTTTCATGGAAGAAAGGTAGCGGTTCAGTCTTCTTCGAGGGCTTCTTCATCCGGAATTTGACGCACGCCTTCGGCCATGGCCTCTGGGAGGTGGTCGAAGAAGGTGTCCCCACGAAGACCCAAACGAAGGCACTCCAATGGAATGAGGTCGTGCGGCCCAATGTTGCCCAGGTTGACGTTGGCTCCAAATTGTTTGAGGAACCACACCTGCTGTGGCTTCTTGGGCGCCTCCCACAGGATGTCTTCCAGCTTGACCTTGGCCAAAATGCGGCGGACGAGTGCGGTATGGGCCGTGCCGTTGGGCCGGTAAATGCCCACATTGCCGCTTTCTCGGGCCTCTGCAATGACCTTCCAACTTCCTGCCTGAAGTTCTTTCTCCATCATGGTCGTCCACTTGTTGGGACTGATGAGGATGCCAGCTTCTTTGGACCCCACCTCGCTGAGGACACGGTAGCTTTTGGCCAAACGGCGGATCATCTCACATTTGACATCTTCCTCGATGACCATTGAACCGTCGCTGACCTCCAACGTTTCCAGACCAAGGTGGTCCACAAACCGCAAAAAATCGTCCATTTGGTTGCGCACGAAGTACGCTTCAAACAAGGTTCCTCCTGGATAAACCATGAGGCCGGCGTCGTGGTAGAGTTTGATTTTTTCCTTGACGTTGGGCGTCACGATGGACGTCCCAAAACCAAGTTTGAGCAAGTCGACTTTGTCGGCATTGACTTCCAAGAAGTCCTCTGCTTGACGAAGGCTAAGGCCTTTGTCCATGACCATGGTCAATCCCGATTCACGGGGCTTGTTGGGGCGCTCCGGAAGATGGGTGAGGTTGTGATTCATACGTTAGGGTTTCATGCGCTCGTAGCGGCTGGCCACGCGCGTATCGTCGAGGAGACCTGGGTAGGTTTCCAGCAACTGATTCATGCCATCAAAGTCCGCAAGAAGCAAGTGGTCAAGGAGCCTCAAGGCTTCTCCATCCAGCCGCAAAGCGAACAGACTGACAAATTGTTTGTACCCCAGCGTTGTCGAGGTGGGTGGGACATGCTCGAATGCATTGTCGAGCAAAATCAACGCTTGATCGTGGGCCTCCAATGCCTGCATGTTGTCGATGCGTTCCTCCCACGCTTCCACGTGCTTGGGGTTGCGTTCCAACAGCTGGACAAGGCAGGTGTCTGCTTCCTCATGGCGCCCCATCTTCTTCAAAATGGTGGCCATCATCAGCAAGGTGTCTTCATGGTTGGGGTTGAGCAAAAGGGCTTGGGCCATGTGCTCCAAGGCAGCTGAGTGGTCCTCTCTCAAGTCGGCAAGGACCCCAAGGCCAATGTGCGCCTCGAGGAAGTTGGCATCCAGTTCAAGGCATTGGTGGTAATACTCTGCCGCCTCGTCCAATTTCCCGAGATGCTCCAAACACTCCCCCATGTAGCAATAGGTGCTAGGTTGGGGGATGTCAAGGCCCAAAGCTTCTTTGTGGACTTCCAAGGCGTCCCCAAAGTTCTCCATGGCCGTCAGCGCTTCGGCCTTTTGGTGGTAGGCTGGGGCAAAGCTGTCTTCGATGAGGATGGCGTAGTCGTACGCCTCCACAGCTTCTTTCAATTTGCCCAAACGCTGCCTCGCATTGCCCAAGTTGTACCACGCGGCAAAACTGTAGGGAAAGTCGTCGATGTAGGTCAGGTAAAAGGCCTCCGCCTCTTGAATGCGCCCTTCTTTGTCGTAGCAAAAAGCCAACTCGTACAATGCCGTTTCGTTGCTTGGGTCTTCCCGCAAGGCGTCGTGAAGGACGCGGATGGCTTGTTTCCACTCCCCAAGGTTCTCATGCTCGAGGGCAACGTCGATGAAAAGTTCCTTCTTCAACTCGGAGTCTGAGAATGAAAGCAGTTCACGGAAATGATGCAGGGCCAATTTGTGCTCGTGCATCTGGCTGTAGATGTTGGCCAGGGTCAGGTGGATCTCTTCGTTGCGCGGCTCAAAGGAAAGCAGATTTTTCAACCGAGGAATCGCCTGAACATGCTTGCCATTGCCCGCAAGGATTTGGGCTTCTCTCAGTTGCAACCCCAAACTCTCGGGGTACAAGCCGATGGCGTAGTGATGGACTTGTTGAGCCTTTCTCAACGAACCTCTTTCGAGGTAGTGCTCGATGAGCATCTCCAAGTCGTCGTGGTCAAAAAACTTGGAATCCCCAGCAGCCATCATGGCTTCAAAAGCCTTGACGAGCGCGAGCATTTGCTCTTCTTCTTGATGTGGGCGTCCTTCGTCCTGCATGCACGTTCAAAGTACGCCGTAAATGTCGGAAGAAAAGTGGAAGCTGTGGCTGATTTTGAACAGGTTTCGTGGAAAAATGCACAAAGGGGGCTGCCTCGCCATGGCTACCTTGCCAGCATGTTGATTGCATCCATTTCAGGCATCCGCGGCACCGTGGGTGGAAAGCGGGGAGAAGGCCTGAGCCCCATTGACGTCGCAGAGTTCGCAGCAGGGTATGGCGCTTGGGTTTGGGAGCGGCGGTCTGCCGACAAAGTTGGGCGGCCCAAAGTAGTCGTCGGACGCGATGCACGCATCTCAGGTCCTTGGGTCCGCGATGTGGTCTGTGGGACTTTGAACGCCCTTGGCGTGGATGTCGTGGATTTGGGGCTCAGCACCACGCCCACTGTGGAGATCGCTGTGCCCGAGCTGCAGGCGGAGGGAGGGCTGATTTTGACGGCTTCGCACAACCCCAAACAATGGAATGCGTTGAAGTTGTTGAATGAAAAGGGAGAATTTCTCTCGGGCGAGGATGGAGACCGGGTGCTGGCACTTGCAAAAGAGGACTTGACCTTTGCCGAGGTGGACCGCACCGGTCAAACGACCCTGGAAGAAGGGTGGTTGGACCACCACGTGGAACATGTGCTTGGGTTGTCGTTGGTCGATGCTTCCCGCATTCGTGCCGCGAAACTCAAGGTCGCCGTGGATGCGGTGAATTCTTCTGGCGGCATCGCTGTGCCCAAACTCTTGGAAGCGCTCGATGTGGAAGTGGTGCCTGTCCACTGCGAGCCCACGGGACAATTTGCCCACAATCCAGAACCGCTCCCTCAGCATCTTGACGACCTGACCCAAGCGGTGCTTCGCGAAGGTTGCGACCTGGGCATCAGTGTGGACCCTGACGTGGACCGCCTGTGTTTTGTCTGCGAAGACGGCAGCTTTTTTGGGGAGGAATACACCTTGGTGGCAGTGGCCGACCACATCTTGGCCCATACGCCAGGTCCTACAGTCAGCAACTTGTCCAGCACCAGAGCGTTGCGTGAGGTGGCCCATCGCCATGGTTGCAGCCATACAGCCGCCGCAGTGGGAGAGGTCAATGTGGTGGCCCAGATGCGTGCTTGCGATGCGGTCATTGGTGGGGAAGGAAATGGAGGGGTGATTTACCCCACATCTCATGCCGGGCGGGATGCCTTGGTCGGCATTGGGTTGTTTTTGACGTTGCTCGTGGAACGTGGCGGGACCTGCAGTGCACTGCGTGCAAGCTATCCGACCTTCCACATGGTCAAGGACAAGATGGCACTTCCGCCAGTGGATGTGGACGCGGCCCTTCAGGCATTGAAGGAAAGCGTCACAGACGCTGAAATCAACGATGTTGACGGCGTGAAATTTGACCTCGAGGAAGGGTGGGTCCATCTTCGCAAGAGCAACACGGAGCCCATTTTGCGCATTTATGCCGAAGCAGGATCCCCTGAAGCGGCAAGACGGCTCGCCGACACCTTCGCTGCAGAGTTGCGAGAACTTTTGTCATCAACAGGGGCCTAAGTGCATAAATTTGGCGCATGAGTATGGTGTATTTGGACAATGCCGCCACCACGCCAGTGGCACCTGAAGTGGTGGCCGCCATGATGGAGGTGTACCAAACGGTGCATGGCAACCCATCTTCTTCCCACGCTGTAGGCAGAAAAGCCAAGGCGTTGGTGGAAACGAGTCGGCGGAGGATTGCAGAGCACTTGAATTGTCCTGCCCGTTCCATTTGTTTCACCTCAGGAGGCACCGAAGCGGACAACCATGCGCTGCAGGCTGCGGTGTCTTGCTTGAAGGTGACGCGCATCATCACCTCGCAGGCGGAGCACAGTGCAGTGATCAAAGCATCTCAGAATGCAGGAATGGAAGGTGTGGAGGTGGTCCATGTGAAGCACCTTCCTGACGGGGGGGTGGACCTCAACCATTTGGAACAACTGCTCTCCGACAGTCAAGCCAAAACTTTGGTGACTTTGATGCATGCCAACAACGAAGTTGGGGTGATTTTGGACATCCATAAAGTGGGGGCGATGTGCAGGGCGCACAGCGCACTCTTTCACAGCGATACGGTGCAAACCATGGGGCATTACGCCATGGATTTGTCGGAGTTGAACATCGACTTTTTGGCGTGCAGCGCCCACAAATTCCACGGTCCCAAAGGAACGGGCTTTCTCTACACGAATCCGGCCCTTCGCATCGAAGGAATGATCGTCGGTGGGGGGCAAGAACGGGCCATGCGTGGAGGGACGGAGAATGTTGCAGGCATTGTGGGATTGACCAAGGCATTTGATGAGGCGTTTGCCCACATGGCTCCCCACGAGGCCCACATCCGAGGGCTGAAGCGGCGAATGGTGGAAGGGCTGAAGCAACGTATTGACGGGGTTGAATTCAACGGCCACTCGGATGGAGAGGACCGTTTGTACACCGTCTTGAACGTGAAATTCCCACCTCACCCCAATGGTGGCATGGCCACTTTTCTGCTGGATTTGGAAGGCATTGCGTGCTCTGGTGGCAGTGCATGCTCCAGTGGGGCCACCACGGGCTCGCACGTCCTGCGTGCCCTTGGTTTCCATGACGAGACCAGGGCCAGTGTTCGGTTTTCTTTCTCGCGTTTCACCAGCGAATCGGACATTGATTCCGCATTGGAAGCAGTGACCAAGGTCTTTGGGGTCTTGGAGCTTGCCGACTGATCCCGACTTACCTTCGCGCCCATGGCTGCGAACCGATTGTTTCACAGGATGATGGCGGCGAGAATGCCGCACATTTCGTGGGCGCAACATCGCCCAGCAGATGCCCAACGTGGAGTGTTCATGGGACTCGTGCATGGCCTCGCCTCCACATCGTACGGACGGGACCTGGGCATCCAATCTCCCAAAGATCTGTCGCGACGAAAGGACTTTGTGAAGGGGGTGCCGATGGTGCATTACGACGATCTCAAGCCTTGGGTCATGAGGGCCATGGGGGGCGAGAAGCATGTCTTGTGGCCTGGCGAAACCCATTGGTTTGCCCAAAGTTCAGGCACCACAAGCGACCAACAAAAGTGGCTGCCTGTCACCAAAGAGGCCCTGCGGAATGGGCATTACAAGGGAGGCAAGGACGTTCTTGCACAGTTTTGTGCGCAGGTTCCCGATGCCCAACTTTACCAGGGCAAGCATTTGATTTTAGGGGGTGCCAGTTCTTTGGTGCAGGAGAGTGCCACCACTTGGAAAGGGGATTTGAGTGCCATCATTGTCCGCCACCTTCCGCCATGGTGCGAGGCGCGCCGAACCCCAAGTCGTTCCATCGCATTGATGGAAGATTGGGAACTCAAGGTGGAAGCAGTGGCGCGGGCCACCATGAAAGAGGATGTCAGGATCCTTGCCGGAATCCCCAGTTGGATGGCACTCGTGGGACAGAAGGTGTTGGAGGTCAGTGGCAAAAACAACTTGCGTGAAGTGTGGCCCAATTTGTGGCTTTACATGCACGGAGGGGTTGGCTTTGCCCCCTACCAAAAGACGTTTGATGCCCTCATTCCTGATGCGGCAGGAGGACAAAGCATGCACTACCTGGAGACGTACAACGCGTCGGAGGGCTTCTTTGCCTACCAGGACGATTTGGGCCGGGACGACATGGCGCTGCTGATGGACCATGGGGTGTACTACGAGTTTGTCCCCCTTTCTGAATTGGACAAGGATGAGCCGCAATCCTTAGAATTCCGTGAGGTAGAGGTGGGAGAGACTTATGCACTTGTGGTGTCCACCAGTGCCGGATTGTGGAGGGTCATGGTGGGGGATTTGGTGACGGTGACCTCGAGGCTGCCTTTGCGCATTCAGGTCACTGGAAGAATCTCTTCGTACTTGAATTTGGTGGGAGAGGAGTTGATGGTGCAGCAATCCGACAAAGCTTGGGCTGCTTTGTCGACTCAACTTGGCACAGCGGTTTACAATTACCTCGGAGGGGCAGCCTTGGACGCGCAGGGAAAGCCAGTGGGGCATCAGTGGGTTGTCGAATTCCAGCAGGGCAAGATGCAGCCAGAGCCGAGGGCCCTGGCAACCCGCCTTGACCGTGAATTGAAAACACTCAACGGGGACTATGCCGCGAAGCGCACGGGCGATTTGGTCCTTGGTCCTCCTCAGGTCCATGTGGTGCCGTCTGGTACTTTCGATGCCTGGATGAAGGCCAAAGGCCGTCTGGGCGGCCAGCACAAGGTGCCTCGGCTGTCCATGGAGGCCACTTTCGTCAAGGAGTTGCTGGGACAGGTTGCAGACCGAAAACAAGAGTTATCCCCAACCTGTTGACGTGCCTTGCAGGGGAAGGTGGTCCGTCCTACTTTGGACTTCCATTTTTGACAAGAACCCTTTCACAGGACAAGCCATGCATCTCGCCATCGCAGGCAACATTGGATCCGGCAAAACCACGCTGACCACATTGTTGGCCAAACATTATCGCTACACCCCTCACTTTGAGCAGGTGGACGACAACCCTTATTTGAACGACTTCTACAAGGACATGACCCGTTGGTCCTTCAACCTGCAGGTGTATTTCCTGAAGTCGCGATTCTCCCAGCTGATCGAGATGAAGAAGAAGGGCAAGCCCATCATTCAGGACCGCAGCATCTACGAAGACGCCCACATCTTTGCCCCCAACCTTCAGGCCATGGGTTTGATGACCACGCGCGACTTCGAAAACTATTTGTCGTTGTTTGAGTTGATGGAAGAATTCGTGACGCCTCCTGACCTCATGGTCTACTTGCGGGCTTCAGTTCCCACCTTGGTGGCGCAAATCCAAAAGCGCGGCAGGGAGTATGAGGAGGCCATTCGCTTGGACTACTTGAACCGTTTGAACGAGAGGTATGAGGCATGGATCAGCACGTACAACAAAGGCGAATTGTTGATCATTGACGTGGACGACAACAACTTCCACGAGAGCAAAGAAGACCTCGGGGGAATCATCACTTCCATCGATGGTAAGTTGAACAGCCTGTTCAGCTGAGACTCTCCCTTCCGTCCTCTTTGAGAAGGAAAACGAGTGCACAAAAAAGGGCCAGCAAAAGCTGGCCCTTTTTCGTGCATGGATGTCAATGGAATCAAGGCTTCATCACGGGCACGCCCATCACAGAAAAGCCCAAGGTCACTTCATCCTTGATGAACCAATCGAGTTTGTCGTCAAAAGTCTTGGAGCGGTACACAATGTTGTGCTTCGTGCGGTCAAGCATGAATTTTCCTTGAATGGCCAAACCATCGCCCGTTCCTGGGATGCTTGCGGGCACCAACTGCACAGGAATGGTGTATTCGGCTGCCACGCCGTTCATTGTCAGGGTGGTTTCCAACGAGGAACCGCTGTCGTCTTGGGTCACGCTCGTGACCTCAAGGGTGGCTTGGGGGTGTTCTTCCACATTGAAAAAGTCGCCCGAACGGAGATGGCCCTCAAGACGTTCTTTGGCGTCTCCGGTCAGATCCAAAACTTCCATCCTCGACATGTCAAAAAGGACAATGCCCTCTGTGATGGCACCGTCTGTGACTTGGAACTTGCCTGCGTCAATGTGCAGCGTGCCATTGTGGCCTTCACCAGTCAATCTTTGGGCCGCCCATGTGACTTTGGGTTTCACTTTGTTGATGATGTAGGTTCCGTCGTTCAATTCAACGGCTGCAGCATTCGATGGGATGGTTGGAGCAGCCTGTTCAGGTTGTTCTCCACCGCAGGATGCGAGCATCAGCGCAGCGGCCAGGACAGGAAGAAAAAATCGGTTCATGTATTCAGTGGATTTGTTCAGCCTTTCCAACAACCTCTGTCGCCGAGATGTTCACGTCTTCGGCATGGCCGCTTTCATGATCGCCTCCGAGGATGGGGGCAATGACAAGCCCGACCAAGCACGTCAGCTTGATCAGGATGTTCATCGAAGGACCAGAGGTGTCCTTGAACGGATCGCCCACAGTGTCTCCTGTGACCGCTGCTTTGTGCGCTTCTGATCCTTTGAAGGTCATTTCGCCATCGATCTCTACACCAGCCTCAAACGACTTCTTTGCGTTGTCCCATGCTCCACCTGCGTTGTTTTGGAAGATGGCCCACAGTACACCGCTGACAGTCACCCCAGCCATGTAGCCGCCCAAAGTTTCTGCCGCCCAAGCAGCTTCTTTGCCCAAAAGCAACGGGAGCAAACCAATGACGAGAGGGAAGGCAATGGTCATCGCCCCTGGAAGCATCATTTCTTTCAATGCGGCTTGGGTCGAAATGTCCACACATTTCCCGTAGTCTGGAGTGCCAGTGCCCTCCATGATTCCTGGGATTTCCTTGAACTGACGACGCACTTCCTGGACCATTTCCATGGCGGCCTTGCCCACACTGTTCATGGCCAAGGCTGAAAACACCACAGGCACCATGCCTCCCACAAAAAGGGCGGCGAGCACATTGGCCTTGAAGATGTTGATGCCGTCGATTCCTGTGAACTCGACGTAGGCTGCGAACAGGGCCAACGCCGTCAGGGCTGCCGAGGCAATCGCGAATCCCTTCCCGATGGCGGCGGTGGTGTTGCCCACCGAATCCAAGATGTCTGTGCGTTCACGCACTTCCTCAGGAAGTTCGCTCATTTCTGCAATTCCGCCTGCGTTGTCCGCAATGGGTCCAAAAGCATCAATGGCCAATTGCATGGCCGTCGTGGCCATCATGGAACAAGCCGCAATGGCCACTCCATAGAAGCCGGCGAACTCGTATGCTGTGTAAATGGCCGCAGCAAAGAGAAGTACGGGACCAAATGTCGAGATCATGCCTGTGGCCAATCCAGCGATGATGTTGGTGGCCGCACCTGTGGAGGATTTTTGGACGATGTCCATCACAGGCTTTTTGCCCAATCCCGTGTAGTACTCTGTCATCCAACTGATGGCGCCTCCCACGATCAACCCCACCAGAACGGCGTAGAACACGTTCATGCTGCTGAAGGTCCGGGTGCCTTCTCCGAAGAAGTCCATGCTCAATTGTGAAGGCAACATGACGTCGATCAAGAAATAGCATGCGATAGCGGTCAAAACGATTGACCCCCAATTGCCCCGGTTCAAGGCCGCTTGCACCTGTGCCTCTTTCGCATCGTCCCCCACGCGGATGACTTGCGCCCCAAGGATGGAGAACACAATGCCGAGCGCGGAAATGACCAATGGAAGCAAGATGGTGGACATGCCACCGAAGTCGTCGGCAATGCTGCCGCCCATGTCGTTGATCACGTAGTTGCCAAGCACCATGGCGGCTAGCACGGTGGCCACGTACGAGCCGAAGAGATCCGCACCCATGCCCGCGACATCACCAACGTTGTCTCCCACATTGTCTGCAATGGTGGCAGGGTTTCTGGGGTCATCCTCGGGGATGCCTGCTTCCACCTTGCCCACGAGGTCTGCGCCTACGTCGGCTGCTTTGGTGTAAATCCCGCCACCCACGCGTGCGAAGAGGGCAATGCTCTCTGCGCCCAGCGAGAAGCCTGCAAGGGCCTCCAAGATGACAGTCATTTGGCCCACGGAAGTGCCTGCGCCAGCAGCGTCACCGCCCATCCAACCGAGAAGGAGGATGAAGAGAACGCTCAATCCGAAGACCGCGAGGCCGGCCACACCGAGGCCCATCACCATGCCTCCTGTGAAGGAGACTTTCAACCCTTCGCTCAAGCTCGTGCGTGCGGCTTGTGTGGTGCGTACGTTGGCTTGGGTCGCGATGCGCATGCCGATGTTTCCTGCCAAAGCAGAAAAAACAGCGCCGATGACAAAGGCCACAACAATGAACCAGTGGGTGGTTTCCACCATAGCGGAAACAAGTCCCAACAGGGCGCCTGCCACGACGACGAAGATGGCCAGAATGCGGTATTCCGCGCTCAAGAACGCCAGAGCGCCTTCGTGGATGTGCTGTGCGATTTCACTCATCCGGGCAGAGCCTGTGTCTTGTTTGCGCACCCAAGCAGCTTGGATGGCCATGACGATCAAACCGAGAACGGCCAGTGCTGGTACGAGGTAAAGCAGTGATTGCATGTGTTGTGTGTTTGGGACCGCCATTCGGTCCGGTGGATCTTAAGGTTGTTGATTCAGAATGGGTCAGGAAACGTATGCTACGTCTTTGCAAGCTTCTACGATGTCCTTGATCTGAGGCAATGCCTCGTCGATCAGGGAGGTGGAAAAGGCAAAGGGGGTGTCGCTTTGGCACAAGCGACGCACGGGTGCATCGAGGTGGTCAAAGGCGTGACGTTGCACGCGGTAGCTGATTTCCGTAGCGATGGAGGCCACAGGGAAGCTCTCCTCCACAATGACCAAACGGTTGGTTTTTTTGATGCTTTCGAGAATGGTGTCCAAATCCAATGGGCGAATGGTCACCAAATCGATGATTTCCACTTCGATGCCTTCTTTGGCCAGCTCGTCCGCTGCAGCGTGAACAGTCTTGAGGATTTTTCCAAAAGAAACGATGGTCACATCCTCTCCTTTGCGGCGAATGTTGGCTTTCCCAATGGGCACCAAAAATTCTCCCTCTGGGATCATGCCCTTGTCGCCATACATCTTCTCCGATTCCATCACAAGGACAGGATCGTTGTCTCGGATGGCACTTTTCAGGAGACCTTTGGCCTCGTAAGGCGTGAAAGGGGTGACCACTTTCAAACCAGGCATGGAGGCGTAGAGGCTTTCGTAGCTCTGGCTGTGGGTGGCTGCCAATTGACCGGCGGTGCCATTCGGGCCTCGGAACACGATGGGGACAGAAAACTGTCCACCGCTCATCTGAAGCATTTTTGAGGCGTGGTTGATGATTTGGTCGGAGGCGAGCACCGCGAAATTCCATGTCATGTATTCAACGATGGGACGCAGGCCGTTCATGGCAGCTCCCACGGCAATGGCGCTGAAGCCCAGCTCGGCGATGGGGGTGTCTATCACACGGTCGGCACCGAACTCATCGAGCATGCCTTTGGACGCCTTGTAGGCACCGTTGTACTCGGCTACTTCCTCTCCAAGGAGGAACACCGATTCGTCTCGGCGCATTTCTTCGCTCATGGCTTCTGCCACAGCTTCCCTGTAAGTGACTTCACGCATTTGAATGCTGATTTGGCCCGCAAAGGTAAACGAATGAGAGATGCCTTGGCCAAATGGGGGAATGTGATGTCAATTTCCGGCATTGAATCGTCCCTGCTGACCTACCTTTGCTTTGCCTCGAGTCCCCTTGTTTGGGATGCACTTTTGGCAGATTGATTCATTCTCATGGCCATGAAATTTCTCGTTTGCATCAGCAAAGCCCCGGACACCACGAGCCGGATTGCCTTCACAGAGGGCGACACTCAATTTGACGCGAATGGCGTCCAATTCATTGTCAACCCTTACGACGAATGGTACGCCTTGGTGCGTGCTTTGGAATTGAAAGAACAACACGGAGGCTCCGTCACCACGCTGACGGTGGGCCAAGCCGATTGTGATCCAGTGATCCGCAAGGCGCTGGCCATTGGCGCCGACGATGCCATTCGCATCGATGCCAATCCCGTGGATGCCATGCAAGTAGCCACCCTCATCGCGGAACAAGCGCGCCAAGGAGCGTACGACGTCATTCTGTGCGGAAAAGAAACCATCGACCACAATGGATCGGTGGTCGGCGGCATGCTGGCCGAGTTGATCGACGCCCCTTTCATTTCACTTGCCACCAGCTTGGAGGTCGAGGGAAACACCGTGAAGGCCAAGCGCGAAGCGAGCGGTGGCTTGGAACACGTCCAGGCGGAATCGCCGGTGGTGGTCAGTGCCTCTAAGGGCATGGCAGAACAGCGCATTCCCAACATGCGTGGAATCATGGCGGCACGCACGAAGCCTCTGAGTGTCATTTCGGCTGAGGAATTGGCACAGAGCGCGAGCGTGGCCAAATTTGAATTGCCCCCTGCCAAGGGAGATTGCAAAATCGTCTCTGCCGAAGAGCCTGAAGAGCTGGTCCGTTTGTTGCGTGAGGAAGCGAAGATCCTTTAACCCCAAAAAGAACGACATGAAGTGTTTGGCATTTGTTCCCACAAAAGACGGCGCAGCCACCAAAGCTGGGCTTGAAGCCGTTTCTTACGCCGTGTCTTGCGGTGCAGAGGTCACTGCGATGATGGCAGGTCCCATCTCTGGCGACAGTGGTGCTGGCGCCGCAGGCGCCTCCAAGGTGCTGCATGTTTCGGACGACTTGAAAGACGAGGCCCAACTCGCCCAAGCGGTGGCTGCTGCCGCGGAGGCAGAAGGTGCGGATTTGGTGGTGGCACCCCATGACCACGCGGGCCGCGCCGTGGCTCCACGTGTTGCGGTTCGCCTCAACGCAGGCATGGTGCCCGGCGTCACTGGATTGCTTGAAGGTGCAACCGTCCAGCGCAATGTGTTCAGCGGAAAGGCCATGGCGCACGTGTCGGTCCACACCGATCGCAAGGTCCTGACCACCACCCCCAATGCATTCGGCGTAAAGCAGGGGGAAGGGCAAGCCCAGGTGGAGTCATTTGCTCCTGAACTCGAACCGGCGAAATTGACGGTGACCGGATTTGATGCCTCCAGCGAGGACGGTTCTGTCCCCCTTCCCGAGGCCGTCCGCGTGGTCTCTGCAGGTCGTGGATTGAAAGGCCCCGAGCATTGGGGCATCGTTGAAGAGTTGGCCCAAGCCCTTGAAGCCACTACAGCTTGCAGCCGACCCGTCAGTGACATGGGCTGGCGTCCTCACCACGAGCATGTGGGGCAAACGGGCATCACCATCCGCCCTGATTTGTACATTGCTGCTGGCATCTCTGGCGCCATACAGCACCTTGCTGGGGTGAATCAAAGCAAAGTGATTGTGGCCATCAACACCGACCCTGAAGCTCCATTCTTCAAGGCCGCGGATTATGGCATTGTGGGAGACGCCTTTGAGGTGTTGCCCAAATTGACAGCAGCCATTCAATCCCTGGACTGACCGCATTCACCGACTTCGGATCTCATGAAAAAGCTGGACCTCGAAATTTTGGACATTGCCTTGAGCGGATCCTCTTCGGGTGCCTATGCCCTCGTCCTGGGCGAGGTCAAGGGAAAGCGCAAGTTGCCCATTGTCATAGGGGGCGCTGAGGCGCAGTCCATCGCCATAGAGTTGGAAAATATGCGGCCCAGTCGTCCTTTGACGCACGATTTGATGAAGAACACCATGACTTCGTTTGGCATGGAAGTCACGGAGGTGTTGATCCACAAAATGGTGGAAGGGATCTTTTACGCTCAATTGACGGTGACGGATGGCATCCGCGAGGAACACATTGACTCGCGTTCCTCGGATGCGGTGGCCGTGGCGGTTCGTTTTGGTTGTCCCATCCGATGCAGTGAACAAGTCATGGAGGCGGCAGGGGTGGATTTGGATGCCACTGACCAAGAAGAGCCTGACATGATGGAAGGGGAGCCCCACGAGGATCCCCCAGAAGAAATGTCGCTTGAAGATTTGAAGAAGCAATTGGCAGAGGCCATCGCGACGGAGAATTACGAATTGGCGTCGGAGCTCAAGAAGAAAATGGACGGACTCGGCGGGTGAGTATCTTCGCACCATGAAGAAGTCCGTAGGCATCATCATGGGAAGCAAGAGTGACTTGCCTGTGATGGAAGGAGCACAGAAAGTGCTCCAAGAACTTGGTGTTCCATGTGAAATGACTGTGGTCTCTGCGCACCGCACGCCTGACCGCATGGTCAGCTACGCCAAGAGCGCGGCGGAACGCGGCCTTGGTGTGGTCATTGCAGGAGCAGGAGGGGCCGCCCACTTGCCGGGAATGACGGCGTCGTTGACATCTTTGCCGGTCATTGGTGTTCCCATCAAGAGCCGCAACAGCATCGACGGATGGGATTCAATCTTGAGCATCCTTCAAATGCCGTCGGGTGTGCCTGTGGCCACAGTTGCACTTGATGGTGGCACCAATGCAGGCATTTTGGCCGCTCAAATTTTAGGTGCATCCGACGATGCCCTGCGACAGCGCATTGATGCGTTCAAAGAAAACTTGAAGGCCAAAGTGATGGACTCTTTGGATGCAGTGGAGTCCCACGGCCCAAGCCGTTCCTGAGGTGAAGCATTCTTACACCACCTACCAGCCTTCCGATCTGGAGCCTCGAAAACTTCATGGCTGCTTGCTTGGAGGCATTGCGCCGCGTCCCATTGCGTTTGTCAGCACGGTGAATGGAAGAGGGGAGGTCAACCTCGCACCCTTCAGTTATTTCAACGTCTTTTCTGCCCAACCGCCGTTGGTCATTTTTTCACCAGCACGCCGAGGAAGGGACGGCACCACCAAGCATACCTGGGACAATGTTCAGGAAGTGCCCGAGGTGGTGGTCAACCTGGTGGACCACCAAATGGTTCAGGCGTGTTCCCTGGCAAGCACGGATTACGGGACGGGCGTGAATGAGTTTGTGAAGGCGGGCTTGACACCGGTCGATTCCGAGGCCGTTCAGCCCCCAAGGGTGGCCGAGTCGCCGGTGCAATTGGAATGCAAAGTGGTCAAAGTGGAGTCGTTGGGAGATCACGGGGGCGCAGGTCAGTTGGTGTTCGCGGAGATTGTGCGGATGCATTTCCGAGACGAAGTCCTGAGCGATGCGGGGGTGCCTGACGCCACCAAGCTCGACCTGGTCGGAAGATGCGGTGGCGACCACTACGTTCGTGCATCGGGCGATGCCCTCTTTACGGTGCCCAAACCTCTGGCCACCATTGGCATGGGGGTGGATGCCCTGCCCGAAGACATCCGCACGAGCCGATGGCTCACCGGCAACCACCTCGCGATGCTCGGAGGATGCGAAGCCATGCCCGACGAAACGGACGTCAATGAGCACAAATTGCTGGAGCTTGCAGAAGTGTTCATGGAACACGAAAGCGATGGCCGAAAATTGGAGGAAGTTCTTCATCGGATGGCATCTGACATGCTGGACCGCGGAATGGTGGATGAAGCGTGGAAAACCCTGCTCTGTTTCAACGCCGGTTGAAGCGTACCTTCGAAGCATGGCATTTGAAGTAAAAGGAACCCTCAAGAAGCTGTTCGATCAGCAAGACTTCCCAAGTGGATTTTACAAGCGCGATTTTGTGATCACCACCATGGAGCAATACCCCCAAGACATCAAGTTCTCGGCCCTCAAAGAGAAGTCGGAGCAACTTGGACGTTATGCGGAGGGAGACGTGATCAACGTCAAGTTTGATTTGCGCGGACGCGAGTACAACGGCAACTTTTATGTCGACTTGAATGCTTGGCGGATCGAGGGGGCGGACCAGCCTGCAGCCACAGGTGCAGAAGGGGCACAAGCTCCAGCCGTGAGCGCTGCGCCCATGCCTCCCGTGCCTCCGATGGCACCTGCCCCTGCTTCTGACGACGACCTGCCTTTTTGACACGCGCTGACCGATGATGTCGTCGGGTTCGGAACCGCTCCTTGAGAGGGGGTTGAATGCTTACGCACGGGCCTTCCAGCGTTGGCTCCCGAGTCCATTTGCCATTGCCATTCTGTTGTCTCTGTTGGCAGCGCTTATGGCGTGGAGATCTGTGTCTGCTACAGTTGTTTTGGAGGCTTGGACCCAGGGATTGTGGAACCCTGCCTTGCTGCGTTTTGGGTTTCAAGCCATGTTCATGCTGGTCATGGGCCATGTGTTGGCCCTCGCTCCCCCTGTGCTTCGCCTGCTTTCCAGAGCCTTGGACTGGGTGGTGATGTCTCCTCGATGGGCCCCTGCGAAAGTGGCGGCTTTGAGCATGGCCTTGGGATGGGCGAATTGGGGTTTGGGGCTCATTGCAGGGGCCATTTTGGTCCGTGGCGTGATGGACAGGCGTCGAAATGAAGGTTCAGAGAGTGGCATGTCCCGGGTGTCATTGGGCGTTCTCGGTGCAGCTGGATACACGGGATTGTTGGTTTGGCACGGTGGATTGAGTGGTTCTGCTCCCCTGAAAGTTGCCGAGAGCGGCCACCTTCAAGCCTTGCTTGCGTTGGACCAACCTGTTGCATGGTTGCCGGACACCATCCCTTTGAGCCAAACCGTTTTTGCTCCTTGGAGCCTTGCCGTGACGGCCGCTGTCGCGGTGTCAGTGGTGCTTTTGTTTTCTTGGCTCGGCCACACCATTCAACCCAAATCGGACAATGCGTTGCCAATCCTGCAAGCAAATCGAGACGATGATGTCGGGGATGACGCACTTGGGAATCCAGCGTTGGAAGGATGGTCCGACAAGTTGGACACGCGCAGATGGCTCGCATACCTCCTGGGGGGGATGGGCTTGCTTGGCGCGTTGGTTTGGGCGTCCAATTCAGGGCCTTTGAGGACCCTGTCTTTTGTGACGCCCGATTGGATCAACATGATCTTGTTGGGCATGGCGTTGTTGGGCCATGGCCAAATACGTGGCTTTTTGAAGGCCTTGGACCACGCGATTTCAGATGCCGCTGGCATTTTGGTGCAATTCCCACTCTACTTCGGCATCATGGGCATCGTGACCGGGACGGGCTTGGGAGAGGCCTTGGCAGAGGCTCTCGTGGCCAACATCTCGGCCAATGCACTTCCAGAGGCTTTGTTTTTGTCCTCTGGGTTGCTGAACATTTTTGTGCCCAGTGGTGGGGGGCAGTGGGCGGTGCAAGGTCCTCTTGTCATTGAAGCTTGTCACTCTTTGGGGGTGCCATTGGAACGTGGGATCATGGCCATGGCCTTTGGCGATGAGCTGACCAACATGTTGCAGCCGTTTTGGGCCCTTCCCTTGCTTGGCATGACGGGCTTGTCTGCACGTGACATTCTGCCGTACACCTTGATGGTCATGTTGGTGGCTGGAGGTGCCATGGTGGTGGTCATGGCATGTTGGATGTGATCCGATGACATGAACAAGGAATTCCACACCCACGTTTTGCCCAATGGCCTCCGTGTCATTTTTGCCCCCATGGAGCGCGCCGTGACCCATTGTGCCTTGATGGTGCAGGCTGGCACCAGAGATGAAGTCGATGGGGAATGGGGTTTGGCCCATTTCATTGAGCATGCCTTGTTCAAGGGAACGGACAAACGAAAGGCCTTCCACATTTTGAACCGAATGGAATCTGTGGGGGGAGAAATCAATGCTTTCACCTCCAAAGAGGACACATGGATCACCTCTTCTCAGCGCAACAAGGACACGGAAAGGGCCATCGAGCTTTTGGCAGACATTGCCTTTTGCAGCACGTTTCCTTCCATGGAGTTGGACAAAGAGAGGGAGGTGATTTTGGATGAAATCTCTGGCCTGAAGGATCAACCTGGGGAGTTGATTTTTGAGGCATTTGAGTCGCATCTTTTTCATGGCCACCCTTTGTCCAGGTCCATCTTGGGAACCTCTGAGAGCGTGCAGCACTTGACCGGCGGTCAAGCCAAGAAATTCGTCCAGACCTTGTATCAGCCCCAGAACATGGTGCTCGGCGTCGTGGGGAACGTGTCTTGGAAGCATGTCCTGGTTTGGACAGAGAGGTGGATGGGGGCGTCGGGCTCCGGGATCCCCCCCAAAGAAGACCTCCAGGCCAGAACCTCTCCTTCGGAGTTGGCCCCGTTTCACCTTTCAGAAGCGAAGGGGATCCATCAGTCTCATTTCATGTGGGGGACCCGTGCTCCAGGCGCGAAGGACAGCGACCGATTGGCCATGACGATGGTGGCGAATTTGTTGGGGGGACCCGCCATGAACTGTCGTTTGAACTTGAACATCAGGGAGCGTCATGGCATGGTGTACCACATCGAAGCGAACCATGTCCTGTACCAAGATGCTGGGGTGTTCAATGTCTATTGCGGCACCGATGCCAAGCACCATGCCAAGGTGGACCGGCTCGTTCGAAAGGAGTTGGCCATCATGCGCAACAAGGCATTGGGCGTGAGGCAATTGCATGAGGCCAAGCAGCAATTGTTGGGGCAAATTGCCCTTGGCCACGACCACGGGGGCACGGTGCTTTCGGGGCTTGTGAAGGCGTTTGCCGTGCACAACCACGTCGAGACACTCGACACCTTGGTCAAGGCCATAGAATCCATGACATCCAGCGATTTGTTGGAGGTGTCCAACAAGTGGCTTGGAGAGGACAGCATGAGTTCCTTGACCTTCATCACTCCTGAGGGCTAGCCCGCAAATGACATCAGTCCTTGTTGAAGCTGTGCCAATCGTTGTGTCGCTCTTCGATGCCATTCTTGATGGAGCGCATCTTCAACGCAAGGGTGGCCCAAATCCGGTCGGGCTCTTCCATGAGGATGCGCATGGCGTCGTCGTCGTTGTCTGCAGCGCGGGCCATGTTCGCAAGCGTGATGTGGCCATGGTTGAGCAGCCATTGGACCGCACGGGCATCCCCTTCGGTTCCGCAACAAAGGGCCATCAATTCAGGAAAGCCCTCCTGTTGCAACCACTCTCTGGCCGATTGCTGGTTGTGCATGGCATGGACAAAAAGTCCGAGTTCAGGAAAGCCATTTCCCAACAACCAATCGCGGAGCTCACGGTTGCCTGAAATGGCTTCGCCCCAGGCGACGAGTACTTTGACGGGATACTGCCTTTCCACCCTGCAAAGGAACGGAATCGAAGAGTACCTTTGCCACCTTGAAATCCGAGCTCTTTACCCCGACGTTTTGGTTGCTCTGCGCCGGCACAGTAATGTTCATGGCCAGTTTTGGCATGCTCTTGCCAGAACTTCCAGGGTACTTGGAGGGTTTGGGTGCGGGCCATCTCATTGGTTGGATTGTGGCTTTGTTCACGGTCGGCGCTTTTCTGAGTCGGTTTGTTTCAGGCCGATTGGCCGATTTGGCAGGCCGAAAACCCGTGATGCTCTTTGGGACAGCTGTGGCCGCGTGCTCTGGGTTTGCATACGTTGCTGTAGGCCAACTCGACAACGTGGCTTTTGCGGTTTCAGGCTTCCTCGTGGTCAGGCTGTTGCATGGCATGTCGACGGGGTTTCGCCCAACAGGGACCAGTGCTTTTTTGACCGACCTCGTGCCAGTACAGAGAAGGGGAGAGGCGCTTGGATATTTGGGAGTGGCTGGGAATGCAGGCATGGCACTTGGACCCGCTTTGGGCAGTTGGTTGGCCGTTGATTTTGGCTACGACGCCATGTTTTTGGCCAGCAGTGTCCTTGGTGTCTTGTCCTACCTCATGACCCAAAGGCTCCCTGAAACCCTCCCCAACCCGCGGCCTGTTGAGTGGGCCGACTTGAATGTCTTTCAAGGAGGAACGGTGGAGCCTGCCGCTTGGCCTGCTTCTTTGTTTTTGTTGCCAGTGGCCATCGCATTCGGGACCTTTTTGACAGTCACGCCTGACTTGGTGGAAGGTTTGGGCTTTGTTTACAAGGGGTCATTCAACACGGTTGTCGTGGTGGCTTCCATTGGCATGCGTCTGGTGGCAGGAAAGGCATCAGACCGTTATGGACGGCCTCAGTTGTTGCTTGTAGGAGCAGTCCTCCTGACCCTGGGCATGGCCCTGTTTTCATGGTCCACTTCTGTCCCCATGTTGCTCGCTGCAGGCGTCGTGTATGGCATGTCTGTGGGCATCAACATGCCTGCCATTTTTGCCTGGACCATTGATCTTGCGCCGGAAGGGAAGGCCGCCACGGCATTGGGCACGATGCTGATGGCATTGGAGGTGGGCATTGGTGTGGGGGCCTTCGTTTCGGGCACTTGGTATGCGTATTCACCGACAGTGCTTCTCGGTCTCTACGCAGGTTGCGCGGGTTGTGGGGTGGTTGGGGCTTTGTTCTTAATATGGTGGATGCGGATTCACAATCGTCGGTCCTCAAGCTGTTGAGAACTCCTACCGGAGGGTCTGGGGACATCGTGGCACGGTGCTATCTTTAGGGATATGGAATTGCTGCTCGAACAACAACTCAAAGAAGCCTTGGCCGACCGCAAGTCGGTGATGGGTGAATTTCTTCGCTTGAAGGCTGAACTGGTGCGGACCCAACAGCGCAATGACGACTTGCAATCTGAAAACAGGGCTTTGAGGACGTCCTTGATGGCAGCGGAGCACGAGGCGACGAATCTCTTCAATTATGCAACCCAATTGGGCGAAGAGCCGTCTTAAGGATAGCGCTCCACTTCGATTCACAACACAACAAGAAGGCCACCTCTCGGTGGCCTTCTTGTTGTTGGAATCCGAGATTTTCCGCCTCAGCTTGCCGTTTCCAGCTGGACTCCCGAGGTCGGAAATGCGCGGTCGACTTTTTTGAACAGGCCTTGCAGGACCTTCCCTGGACCAACTTCGGTCATTTCAGATGCGCCATCGGCCATCATCGCCTCCATGGTTTGTGTCCACCTCACAGGGGCAGTCAGTTGCGCGACCAGTTGGGTGCGGATGAGTTCGGGATCAGACGTGGGCTCTGCGCTCACGTTCTGATAGATGGGGCAGCGTGGGGGTTGGATGTCGGCATCCGCAATGGCCTTCGCGAGCTTTTCTCTTGCAGGCTCCATGAGGGGGCTGTGAAAGGCTCCGCCAACGGGAAGCAGGATGGCGCGGCGCGCGCCAGCTTCTGTAAAGGCCTCGCATGCCGCCTCCACCGCAGGCACTTCACCTGACACGACGAGTTGTCCAGGGCAGTTGTAGTTGGCCGCAACCACGGTTCCTTCTGTGGCCTTGCAGATCTGCTCCACCACGTCATTGTCCAAGCCCAAGACAGCAGCCATGGTCGAGGCCTGGCGTTCACAGGCTTCTTGCATTGCGTTCGCTCTTGCGCTCACCAGCCGCAGGCCATCTTCGAAACTCAAGGACCCTGCAGCCACCAATGCACTGAACTCTCCAAGGCTGTGCCCGGCCACCATGCTGGGCTCAAAGGCATCTCCCAAGCACTCGGCAAGGATGACAGAGTGCAGGAAGATGGCCGGTTGGGTCACTTTGGTTTCTTTGAGTTGTTCAGGGGTGCCTTCAAACATCACAGAGGCGATGTCAAAGCCGAGGATGTCTTCTGCCTGCTTGAAACGGGCTTGGGCCACCGTTGAATTTTCGAAAAGATCCTGGCCCATGCCAGGGAATTGGGCACCTTGCCCCGGAAATACGTAAGCTTTCATGTTCAAGAAAATTTCAAAGCCAAACCTACCGCAAGAATTTGTTTGAGTTGAACGCCATCCCCCATTTCCCCTAAATCTCCGGGGACATCGGGGTCGGGCTCGCGCAGCACGAGTTCGACATCCTTGTCGTAAATCAAGGTCAAACCCAATGTGGTCGACAACCAATCGTTGACCTTAAGGGTCAGGACATGGTCGGAAAAAATGTCCACGGCTTCGGGCTCTTCGAGGTAGTTGCTGAACAAATCCAGTCGGACCGCATACGTTACGTTTTCAGACACAGTTTCTTTGAAGCCAAGGCGGATGTAACCTCCCATCTCATGACGTGCAGATTCTCCAGGTGTCACCCCAAAAAGACCTGCAGCTGAGAGTTCCTCATCCAACACATAGGTCGACTTTGACGTGAAGGGAGCCAAAAACACGGTGATGTTGTCCTTGGGCTTGAGGTCCAAGCCAAGGGCGACCACAAGGTAGCCGGGGGCCATGAACCTCGAGGTGACCTGGCTGGGGTCCGGGACGCCATTGACAGCGGCAAATCCCGGTGCCATTTGCGTTCTGAAGCTTCCCAAAGCAGTCAAAGATCCTTTGTCTTTGAGGCGATAGCCCACCTTGGTGGCGACTTCGATGCGGTCATCGGTCTTCAACAGGACACCCTCATCAGGTCGGTGCAGCAGTCCAAAGGCACCGTGGACTTCAGTGTCCCAACCAAGCGAGGTGCCATCGTATTCCCAAAATTGGTCCAACTTGGCAATGAGGCTTGCCGAGCTTTGGCCCCCTGCTGCCCATTGGCTCAATTGCACTTGGCTGAATTGGACATTGACGAGGGTTTCATGCTTGTGGTAGACAGAGTCCGTATTGCCCACGAGTGAGGTCCTCAATTTCGATTCATCGGTGGAGGGGAGCGGTCCCACAGGCGATTGTGACCAAGCACAGGTCCAACACGAGAAGCTCCAAAAGACGAAAAGGACCAACCGCTTCGTCATCTCACCATTTGGACTTGGCCCGTATACACCTTGGCCCCTTCGCCATCTTTTTTCTTGATGGCGATTCTCCATGAGAAAATTTCGCCGCCACTTGAAAAATGTTGGCCTTCTCCAGTGGGCTCATTGGCACCTGTCCAAGCTTTGTTGGGGTCGTTGGTGCTGAACACCACGTGGCCACTGCGGTTGAAAATCTGGCACTCGTAGGTCGCAATGACATCCTGTCCAAGGATGGAAGGCTTCCACGCATCGTTCAGACCGTCGTTGTCTGGCGTGAAGGCATTGGGGACATAGACATACAGGTCGGTGTACACTTCGATGGTTTGAGAAAACACATCTGTGCATCCGTATTCATTGACCACGAGCAGTTGGGCATTGTAAAAGCCTGGCACCTCATATTCAAGGGATGGTTCATTCTCGCTGGAGCCCTCTCCGTTGCCAAACGACCAAATGTTCTCAATTTGACCTTCAGAGGTGTTTTCGAATTCCACCACAGGATTCACGTATTCGACCAGTGTGTCTGGGAGCACCAAGAAGCCAGCAGAGGGCGGGGTGCGCGCTTCGAAGGCTTCCACATATTCGGTGTCCACAGTGCACGTCAAATCATGCAGCCCAATGGTGTGTGTGTTCGACACAGTGAATTCTGCATTGTAATAACCTGGGAACTCGATGTCCAAGGACAAGGGTGACAAGAAGTTTTCGTAGACAGGGTACCCTGGAATCGCCATCGAGAAATCCGAGGCTCCAGCAGAGGAATTGAGCACGGCCACAGAGGTTGGTAGACAAATGCTCTCCTGCGAGAAAGTCAATTCAGGCACAGGCAGATCCCGGACAATAAAAGGCACGCTTGCCGTGGTTTGGCTGCATCCATAAGAGTTCTCAATTTCAAGGACCACCTCAATCTCACCTGGCAAATCCATGCAAATGGAGGCCAATGCCGTCGAGTCATCTTGAACGGTGACATCGTTTTGGGTCAGGTCGCCAAGCGGGGTCACGAACCATTGGTAAGAGAGGCTGTCTCCGGCGCAAACGTTGTACGCCAGAGAGTCATGCACAAGAGGCAGACAATTGCCGAGGTCAGCGTCGTAGCAAGCTTGCGGCACTGTCAAGGCAAAGTTGGGCACATGGGTGGGATTCACAACGGTGCTGTCCACCAAGTCGCTCGAGCAGAACAACGTGGTTCCCGACATCAACTCATGCCCAAAGCGAACAGTGACATTCATGGAGTCTGTCCGGGGGCAAGCTGTGGGATTGACAAAATTCGCACAATAACCACTGAATGGGCTCGCGGGTTCGTTGTCAAAGAAGTACTGAATGTCCAATGCAGGATCCAACATGACGTTCTCCAACGACAGTTCCATGCAATCTTGCGAAGGAGAGCAGTGCGCTTCCAAGAGAGAGTCCACAAAGAAGGGAATGGGGGTGGCAAGCACCTCCACCACCAAAGACTCCATGGCCGACTGACATCCATTGTTGTCGGTCACTTGGGCATCGACCACCAAGGCATCAGATGGCTCCGTTGTGACGCCTGCATCTGAGTACGCCTGCAGCAGAAATGTGGTGGAATCGTTTGGAATGACAGAGACTCCAGGGATGGGGAACCACTCGCAGACATAGGTGGAGTTCGAATTGACATTGTTGACTTCGCAGACCAAGTTGGCCACGGCGTCTTGACAAATTCCTGGGTTTCCAGAAAGTGCGATGACGGGGTTGGCTACCACTTCGAACAATTCCATGAACGAGGTCTCACATTGGACAGACAAGCCGTCCAAGAAGTGACTTTCCTTTTTGGTGCATTCAAAAATGGTGGAGTCAGGAATCAGGGTGAAGGGCGTTTCACTGTCTGGAACATCGTCCAGATCGAGTCCAGCATTGGTGAAGAAACTGTAAACCGTGTTGGCTGGATCGCTGTCTGTGTTGGTGTCCAAAAAGGTGACCACGTCGTCCTCGCAGAAAGGAGCAGGGTCCGAGGAGAGACTTGGTGCCAGTACAGGCAAGTCATACACCACGGCATTGACGTCAAGCATTGCCGTGCACAGTGCCTCCGTGTCATCGCCGAGGGCATGGGATAGCGAACCCGTCATGGTCGCAGGCTCGCCGTCCAGAGGACCATAAAACAAGAACGTCGATACAGAATCTCCGGTTGCCGCGAAGAAAGGGTTGAACAAAGCGGGAGGGATGGCGGCATCCAACAAGGCAGTGTCAGGAGACCAGGAGTACAAGTCTGCCCCTGATGCCGTCAACTCTAGGGTGTCTCCTGCGCAAATCAACGGTCGATCCAAAGATAGAATTGGGGTTTCCAATGCGCTGAACGATTCTTCAGAAGTTGCCGAGATGCATCCATAGCTGTCCGACACGACAAGGGACATGTCCTGTTGAGAGATGCCGGTCAATTCAGACTCGTACAAAGCTTCGACAGGCAGAGAAAGGGCAGGGGAGGTGGTGGGAAAAGTCTCATCCACGGTGTTCGTTTCAAATGCCCAGTCCCACTCTATGGAATTGCCGTTGAGCGTTTCAGCACCCGACACCAAGGTCAAGTCGACAGGAACAATTTCGCCGCTGCAGGCGTGATCCGAAGCAACGCTCCAATTGGCCACAGGGGTTGGAAGCACTTGGAAGCTCCAAGGCACCTCAATGATGCACTCAAATCCAGGGACCAATGGTGTGTTCGTATAGGTGTTGTAGTTGGCCGCGACAAACCCTTCCACCAAAGTGGGCGTGTTGAACGGTCCCTGAGGTGAAACATCGACGTAGGCAACATTGTCGCCGGTCCCCAAGAAAGTTGATCCAATGTTCTGTTGTTGGTTCCACTGCAAATCGATGTTGGCGTAAGGCACCCCCGCATCTGTTTCCAACAGCAAATCATCTCCTTGACAGAGCACCAAGTCGTCCACGGGGCCACTGTTGTCCGTGCCGAGGATGTTGAAAGCCGGAGCGAGTCGCTTGGCCAGAGTGAAGAACCCTGTTGTTGAACAGACCAAAGCGCCACCGTCGTATTCTGCAAAAGCCTCGTACTCCAGGGTGTTTTGGGTTTGCGAAGTTGCCGGCAGCATGTAGTCCTGTGGCCACACCACATCAAAGTTGTCTTGGTCCAGTGATTCGTCCTGCCAACTCAAATCTGCCAGCCCTCCCGGTCCCATGACGGTCAGGGCATTGGCCCCCATCAAGTTGGCTTCCCACGCCTGGTCTTCACAGACGTAGGGGTTGGATACGGTGACAGCTGGCCCAGGGTAAATCTGTGCCACTTCGTCAAAGACAAAGTCTAGTGTGGGGCAGCCGGCGATGTCCACCGCAAGGTTCACCCGCAGGTCTGCTGGAGCGGTGAACGTGGCTGTGGATTCCGCGGCGATGGAAGGTGTTGTCGTTACTGAAGCACCCGCCCCATTCAAGGGTTGTGCACCTTCGCCAGGAATCACAGCATTCCAGGTGTACACCAAATCGGCCGGGTCCAAACTTTCGTCAATCTCGAGGCCATCGACTGTCAATGTGATGTCATCACCCGAGCAGGCATTTTCAGCCATCGCAAGGATGTCACCAACTTCTGTGATTTCCAAAATCTCCACGGTTTGCGTCGCAATGTCCATGCAACCCAAATTGTCCACCACGGTGAGGACCAAATCTGCATTGTCGGCGATGTCTGTGACCGAATTCACTGTGAATCGGCCATTGGGGTCATTGGCCGCCAAGTTGTTGATGTCGAAGCTGTTCGCCCCGTCCAGATTGCCCCAAGTCCATGTCAAACCACCGTTGCCTGTCCCACCGACAAGGGTGGCATCCAGTTGATTGCCGTTCGCCACTGTGCCTTCACAAATGGCATTGGGCACAGTGCTTGTCGTTGACACGGAGATGTCATCGATTTCAGGATTGCCCACGACCTCCAATTCGAGGTCATAGGTGTTGCCGCACTGAAGAGCACCATGTTCTGCAATCGCATTGAGTTGGAAGGTGATGTTTCCCAGACCAGTGAGCGAAATGTCACTCCACGGCACCTCCCACTGCAAGTTTCCTGGAACACCGCCGGAGAGATTGCCCGTCAAACCTGTCAGTTCAGTCGCGCCCACCAATGCTCCTGTCCAGTCGATTCCTTGACAAACGTGGTTTTCAGAACCTGGGGCCAGGCTCACCTCCGGAAGGGGGTAGAACGTTGCCGGATTCGAAAGCGGGAGGGTGGTGGAACAACCAGAGCCATCGGTGATGGTCAAGCCGGCTTGAAGCTCCACTGTGGTGGGTGTCGAGCTCCACGCCTCGGGGGCAGGGCCAACAGGGCTGACGGGCACGCTCCAAGGGGCATTTTCGTCAGAATCGGTCAGGGTCTCAAGGATGGTTGTGCCCTGTGAAACCTCCCAACTGTAGGTCACATCAGCCAAGTTGCTGCTCGCTGCATCCAGCTCGGGCGGAGCCATGTCAAGAAAAAGAGCTTCGCCAGTGCACAGCATTTCGGATGAGAACCCGGCATCCACAGGTGTGGGGTTGTCCAGAACATCCACGGAAATGGAAACTTCCCCCACGCACCCTGCAGGATCGGTGGCCACAACGTTTACCAATCCTTCGCTA
>JBELJW010000082.1:0-8674 GCA_042089975.1 Flavobacteriales bacterium
CAGGACAACAAACTTTGCAATCGTTTGGAACGAGACGAAGCCACCGCCTTTTGACATCCGTCGATCTATCCTGGGTGGCTCACCCGACTCATCAAATGTTGATAGTGAACCCCTGAACCCCAGTTCTGGACAAAAAAAAGGCCCTGCTCGATGCAAGGCCTCTTGTAGCGGGGGGGGGGCTCGAACCCCCGACCTCAGGATTATGAATCCTGCGCTCTAACCAGCTGAGCTACCCCGCCGGAGAGGCGCGAAGGTAACAAGATTTGGCTTGATGGCCTTCAAGATGGGCAACAGAATGAGCCAAATCCTGTTGTATATTGTGAACCCTGTAAAGAGGAACTTGTTGGTTCCTCAATCACCCCCCTTGGGGACCAAGAAATAAGACCATGATGACCCTCGAAAAAGTCCAATTCCAACTTGAAATCCCGCTCAACAGCTCCAAAGGAGTGCTCTTCAATTGCATCAGCACCCCTTCTGGATTGGCGGAATGGTTTTGTGACGATGTCAACATCAAGAAAGACGTGCACATCTTCTTCTGGGACGGCAGCGAGGAATCCGCGCGCATGGTGAGCAAGAAGAGGGATGAATTTGTCAAGTTCCGCTGGCTCGAAGCTGAGGAGGAAGGAGAAGACACCTACTTCGAGTTCCGCATTCGGATGGACGACTTGACAGGAGAGAATTCCTTGGTCATCACGGACTTCGCCGACGACGACGAGGTGGAAGATGCCAAAGACTTGTGGCGTGCGCAAGTCAATCGTTTGCGTCAGGTTTTGGGCTGCTGACCTTAGGGCAGCAGGAAACCCGACAAACGCTTGCTGAGCCAAGGTGCCCAAGTTTGGTGGCCCTTGTCCTCGATGTTCCTGATTTCTGTGCTTGACGCAACCGTTGCGCCATTTTGATGCCAGCTCCATAGCGAACGCACCACGTCGTGATCTGGATTCGCCCTCAGGCGAATGTGCTCTTTCGCTTCCATCCCAGCCTCCTTTCCACGCGCCAGCACCTCTTGGTCTCTGTCGGAAGGGAAAATGAAGGCCAACTCCCCTCCTGCTTTCAAGACTCGCTTGGCTTGTCTGAAAAGGGTGGGCAATGGCAAGGTGTCGTCGTGGCGGGCAAGGTTTCTTTTGCGGTCTTCGCTTTTGGGGTGGTCATGAAAAAAAGGTGGGTTGCACACCACCAAATCGCACGCAGGTCCTGCGTATGCCTGGACAGCTTGGGCATGCACCACGATGTGGTCCGCAAACGGACTTTTTTGGGCATTTTTGAAGGCCTGGGCCGCGGCGTCTGGTTCCAGCTCCACGGCATCGACACGGGCTGAGGGAAACCGTTGGGCCATCATGAGTGCCAAAATGCCCGACCCTGTGCCCACATCGAGAATGTGCTTTGGTTGGACCATCGACTCGCCTGCCCAAGCCCCCAAAATCAGAGCGTCTGTTCCAACTTTCATGCCACAGGCATCGTCTCGAACGACGAATTGCTGAAACTGCTGCACCCTGCGTCCCGAACGCCCCATATTACTTGGCTTTGCGGTTTTGCCAAGTGTCATAGTCAGGGAAGTCCTCCAAACGATCTTCGGGAACCGCCCGCAAAGGGGCCGTTTCCACAAGGCCCTTGGCTGCCTCACCAGGAAGGGACTGATAAAGGGCGGTGCCTTCCTTCTTGTGCGCCAACATGATGTCACTGACTTTGCCTTTGCGCATGGCGGGGTTGCCCACCACAAGTGAACGGGCAGGCCATTCGGTCCCAGCCTTCACCATGGCAAGGGCGCCAACGATGCATCCTTCTCCGAGGGCCACGTCGTCCAACAATACGGCGTTCATCCCCACAAGACAATCCTTGCCCACTGTGGCGCCATGCACCATTGCACCATGCCCAATGTGGGCGCCTTCTTCCAGCAAGACAGTGGCCCCAGGAAACATGTGCACAACACAACATTCTTGGACATTGACCCCGTCTTGCAAGACAATTTTGCCCCAATCCCCTCTCAACACTGCACCCGGTCCCACATAGCAATGGGGCCCAATGGTCACATGCCCGATCACTGTCGCCTGTGGATGGACAAAGGCTGTCTCATCCACCACAGGCACCATGCCTTTGAAGGCGTACATCATGAGGAGGAAGCGTTCTGGATGACCACCGCATAGCCTTGGCCAACCCCGATGCACAGTGTCACGAGGGCATGCTTCCCTCCCGTTCGGCGCAATTGCCTTGCTGCGGAAAGCAAAATACGGGCCCCTGTCATGCCCAATGGATGGCCCAAGGCAATCGCTCCGCCGTTGGGATTGATGCGAGGGTCATCGTCTGGAAGGTTCCAGCTTCGAATGCAAGCAAGACTCTGGGCCGCAAATGCCTCGTTCAGTTCAATCACATCCAGGTCGTCCCATCCGAGTCCGGCCTTGGCCAAGGCCTTCTTCGAAGCTTCCACAGGGCCGATGCCCATGATGCGAGGTGGAACGCCCACCACCGCGGAGGAGACCATCCTTGCCAGGGGCTCAAGGCCATGCTGGTCCATGCCTTGTTCATTGGCCATCAGAAGGGCCGCAGCTCCATCGTTCAATCCACTTGCATTGCCCGCGGTGACAGTCCCCCCCTCCTTTCGGAAGGCAGGACGTAGCTTGGCCAAAACCTCAGGGGTGGTGGTGGGTTTGACAAATTCGTCGTGCTCAAAGCGCAATGGATCTTGTTTCCTTCGGGGGATGTCCACGGCCACAATTTCTTCCGCAAGGCGGCCCTCTTTCATTGCGGCGGCGGCCTTTTGCTGGCTCCTTGCCGCGAAGGCATCTTGGTCTTCTCGTGAAATGTTGTGCAAATCCACGAGGTTTTCAGCCGTTTGGCCCATGCCTTCGGTCCCATAGAGTGCGTCCAAGCGGGGGTTGATGAACCTCCAGCCAAAGCTGGTGTCGTGCAAGGACATGTCGCGGCCAAACGCCTTCGATGTTTTGCCCATCACCCATGGACCTCGCGTCATGTGCTCCACACCGCCAGCCACCACCACCTCTGCATCTCCCAGATGCACCATGCGTGAAGCATGAACGGCGGCAGCCAAACCGGAGGCGCACAAACGGTTGATGGTCTCGCCAGGCACCGTCTCGGGATAGCCTGCCAAAAGACTGGCCATGCGGGCCACATTGCGGTTGTCTTCTCCCGCTTGGTTGGCACATCCCATCAAGACGTCGCCAATGGCCTCTGGCGCAAGGCTCGGCGACCTACGAAGCAGTTCTGCCAGGACATGGGCCGCCATGTCGTCTGCCCTTACAGGGGCCAATGTTCCTCCAAAAGAACCTATCGGCGTGCGCACGCCATCCACCAAGTATGCGTTCATGAAGCGAAGATAGGTTGGCGGTGACGCGTTCTTGCCCCAAATTGCAGCATGCGCATTGGCATCGTCTCCACCTTCCCTCCCTACCGCGGGGGCATTGCCCAGTTCAATGCCGCCATGAAATCAGCGCTTGAAGAGGCTGGACATGAGGTCCAGGCCATCACATGGTCCCGCCAGTACCCTTCGCTTTTCTTCCCAGGCAAATCCCAATGGGAACCAGGCAAAGGACCAAGTGACGTGGCCTGTCCCGCGTTGCTCGACAGCCTGGCGCCGTGGAGCTGGCGTCAAACGGGAAGGGCCGTGGCCAACGCTGGCCCTCCTGAAGTTTTAATCCTTCCGTTTTGGCATTCGGCATTGGCCCCTGCCCTCGCAGGAGTGGCTGCAGAAGCCCGCAAGCAAGGCGTCGACCAGGTGGTGGGGCTGATGCACAATGCGTCCTCCCATGATGGGAGCCTCAAAGACCGATGGCTGGCCGGCCAATTCATGCGTTCATGCGACAAGCTTGTGACGCTCAGTGCCGCGGTCGGAAAATCTTTGAAGCCTTGGCCATCCACGACGTTGTTTCATCCACTGTACACCCACCTCGACCGCGGCCCCTCCAAGCAGATCGCAAGGGAACGCTTGGGGTTGGACACAAACGCCTACGTGCACCTTTTCTTTGGGCTCATCCGTCCCTACAAGGGGCTCCATGTCCTTCTCGAGGCCTTGGCCACATTGCCTCCGAAGCACACTTTGGTGGTGGCGGGAGAGTGTTATGGAAGTTGGGCGCCCTACGCACAACAAATTGAAAAACTTGGCTTGGCGTCTCGTGTTCGCCTGAATCTTGACTTTGTCCAAGATGAGGAGGTGCCGCTGTTCCTCAGTGCCTGCGACGACATTGTATTGCCTTACACTGCGGCCTCCCAAAGCGGTGTCACAGCCATGGCATTGCACCATGAAGTCAAAGTGATCGCCTCCGACGTCGGGGATTTGGGCGACACGATTTTGCCAGAGCTCACAGGAAGGCTCGTCCCCCCTTCTGACCCCAAACAGCTTGCCAAAGCCATGGGACAGAATTGGACCAAAGACGAATCAGAAACAAGTCAAGCCTTTGCTGAAGTCCAAAAACGACTCAGTTGGTCGGCATGGGCAGACCAGCTGATGCAACAGGTGGCATCACAGGAAGAAGCAACTTCTCCAACGGACGAATGAGTGGGTCGAAGACAAACCGCTGCAGGAGCACAACTTCGCCTTGGTCAGTGACCCCGTAAAGCTGTTCCATGTCGTGAGGCATGGGGTTCCCTGCCTCGTCCACAGCAAGACCGTTGGATGGGATCCAATGGACCAAAACGCTTCGGGTTTCCCCTGACCAACCTGTGGCTTGGAGCTCAAAGGCTGGGTTTGCCTGACGCAGGCTGTCTTCCACGCTTGCACTCAAACGAGACTCGTAGGTTTCAAGGTGGACTTTTTTGAACCTCAGAAAGTGCGCCCGCATGCCCGCTGTGTCCAGGTAGGCCAGAGGTTCCCCGGCCCAATCCTTCATTTGAAGGGAACCTTCACGGTCCGTTTCAAGTGAATAGGCGAAGGATGCTCCCTCCAACTGCCGGACGGCGATGCGCTTCAGGCTGCGTTTGGGGAAATTGAAAATGCCTGTGAATCTCCAATCGCGTTCAGAAGTGAAGAATCTCGTGCTTAGGTAGCCCGTGAAGCCTTCCATGTGCACGACAAAGGGTTGCTCCCCTCTTCCCTCGGGTGTCTCCAGCACCATGTAAGTTCCTGTGTGGCTAGGGGTGGCCGTGCCCACATACCAGGTCTTGACCGGATGGTCCCCACCCTGATACACCTCCACTTTTTTTCCTCTTGCTGCCAAGAGACGAATGACATTGGGCTGAGCCGCTGCTGCGACAGGCCCTTGGACGGTGGTGCGCAAGAAGGTCTTGAGGAGCAAGTCAACGGCGTCTTCACGCGCTTTGAACCTGCCATTGACATCCCAAAGTCTGCCTTTCGTGGGCCTCGTCAAGGTCACCGACTGGCCGTCCATGTCGGCAATGAAGATCTTGTCCACGGCCGACGTGTCCGCGATGGCAAAGTCCGTTCCTTCGATGGACGCAAGCGCCCCTTTGTCCTCCATGGTGAACCACCAGACGCCTCCTGTCAAAGCCGTGAGGACGATCAGAACGTACAAGATTCGAAGATTGGCGTGCATGGGATGGTCTTGTGAAGTATTAGGCTGTCTGTCCATAAATCCGCCGTCGCGTGGCCAACACGGCTCCTGCCACGAGGACAACCATGAGCAGTGGCATTCCCACCGCCACAAATTGCCAGCCGCCCCTTTCTTGGCGGATGCGTTCATTGTCGAGTGGACGAAGGGCAATGGAGCGAGAACGGACGCTGATCAGCGCATTTTCTTGAAGCAAGTAATCGATGGTGTTCAGCAAGAATTCTTTGTTGTCGTAGACCACCCTTCGGGCATATCTGTCATAGCCCAAAGGCAAAATTTGACCGTCCGTACGGAACTTGTTTCTCGCCACATCCCCATCTGCAATCACCACCATGGCCGTGGGTGCGCTCTTTGCGCGAAAGGCAAACTCTTCGTCCGCCGCCAGCCGCTCGGGCAATGAAGACGCAAAGTGGGAACGGAAAGCGCCCTCCACCAATGCCGCAAAGCCCGCACGGGGGGCATTGCCCTCGTTGAAATAAGCAGGGTCGAGGTCCACAATGTTGCTGGTCACCCGCACAGGAACGCGGTAGGTCTTGGCCCGCTCACTCGAAGTGAGAAGCACTGTAGACTTCACCTCGTCCTGTGTGTCCACCACGTCCAAGGAAGACACAAAGTCAAAGTGGATGGGGTCCAAATTGTTCGTGATGGGGTGGCCCGTACCAAGTGGCATGGCAAGCGGTGCGAAGTACCAATTGAACAGCTGCATGTTCCGCTGGTTGCCCATGGGGCCTGCATCGAGCATAATGGGGGCGCATTGAGGGTCGATCACCAGGTCGCGGTTCAGCCGTACACCGTAGTCGAACAATTGCTCGTAAAGTCCTACAGGATTCTCCACCCCAAACGTCTCGTTGTTCGCACGAAGACTGTCAAGATCGACGCGCACGGGGTCCACCATCCACAAAATTTTGCCACCGTTCATGAGGAACTGGTCGACAATCACCTTGTCCTTGACAGAAAAGGCAGAATCAGGCTGGGCCACCATCAACAAGTCGTAGCGGTTGGTGCGGTAGCGCATGCCTTCGAGTTTCTCAGACAACACATTCAAACGTCCTGCAAGCTCCACTCGGGCCACCATGTGGTCTTCCTCCAAAGTGCCGACCAAATCTGCCATGGCCAAGTCTTCAAGTTCTCCATGGCCCTCGAGAATGGCGATTTTCTTGGGCTCAAACGCCGTGCTTCGACGGATGCCTGAAGCCACTTCGAACTCCATGGCATTGATGGATCCTTGGATCATGGCCTGGTCCGCTTGTGGAATGTCACTCCCAAAGAATTGGACAGGTTGTTCCTCTCCACGGTAAGCGACCATGGCCCCTGGCCAGACGGTTTGGAAAGATTGCATCCCATTGTCTTCAAACGCAATCCGTGTGAACTCAAGTCCGCGCTCGTAAAGGGCCGTTTCATTTTGGCCTATGGTCTGGGGGTCGTCAGAATCGTAAATGTCCACAAAACGGTAGGTCAACTTGCCCCCGCTGGCCTGCGCCATACGCTGCAACAAGGATTCCGCCTCTTTCTCAAGACGTCTCCACTCTTGGGGCAAATCACCAGTGAGATAGCATGTGACAAGGACATTGTCCTTCAATCCATCCAGCAACTCCGTGGTTCCCTCCGCCAAGGTGTGTCGCTTCTCCGCCGTCAAGTCGATGGAGCCATGAAGCAGCTGGCCAAGGAGCCAAAGCACCAACACCACCGCAGAAGACAGTCCAAGGGAAGTGCTTTCCCGCATCACCCTGCCGCGACGCAAGGCCAAAACAAACCGGGCCACGAGCACCGACATGGCCATCCAAGTGACGAAGTACACCACATCGCGCGAATCCAATCGACCTTGGCTCATGGCCTCGAAGTGCGCCTCCATCCCGAGTTGCACGAATGGGTGCTCCCATGCGCCCAACCAAGCGAAATCCGCCAAGGCGCCGAACCCAAAATAGGCCACGATAGAAAGGAGCATCGCCGTCATGAAGGCCACCAGAGGTTGAACGGTGCAAATCGAGGCCACGATGCCAATGCCTGTCAATGCGCCTGAAAACACCATCAACCCCAAATAGCTCCCCCATACCGCCCCCAAATCGAGGTTCCATGACGGGGAGCCCAACATCCCCAACACGAGGACGTACGCCAAGGTGGGCAGCAACGCTGCCGACGACACCGCCCAACTGCCCAAGAATTTGGCCAAGACCACCTGCCCCTCGGTCAAGGGACGTGTGAGCAACAATTCAAGGGTCCCGCTGCGATGCTCCTCCGCGAACGACCTCATGGTCACAGCGGGCACCAAGAACATCAACACCCATGGTGCCATGGCAAAAAACGGGGAGAGCGAAGCCATCCCACTGTCGAGGACATTCCAACCACCTGGGAACAGCCACAGAAACAAACTGGTGAAAAGCAAAAAGACGGCCACCACAGTGTAGCCAATCAGCGAGCTGAAAAAGCTCTGAATTTCTTTAAGAACGAGGGACCTCATGGGAATCAGAGGTCAAAGATAGCACGTGATAAGTCCATACCTGAGGGGCTTGGGAGAACATGGCTTTTGTTGTGGGCCAAATCGTCCCAAACAGAGCCGATTGGCGATAGGCATCGAGGTCTGCCGTGCTTTCCCAACGGCTCAAGGTTCCGCGCACGAAAGGGGCGTCTGGGTCGGTGATCCACTCCACTCCAAGGCATCCAGGTTGTTGGGCAATGGCCTCTCTGTGTTGCAAGAACAATGCTTCAAAAGCTTCCAATTTCCCTTGCTGGAAGGTCATGCGTACGATGCGCACAATCATGAGACTTCCGACTGGAATTCGATCCGAATTGGGTCACCTGTTTTGAGTCCAAGCAAATCCGTCGCTCCGCCGTATCCACTGTCCGTCCCCCCCATGCAAATGGCAATTTCAAGCCAGCCCATGGAGTTGAACACCGCCAGGGGCTCTCCAGGTGTGCCTTCCACGTAGGTGCGGCAAATGCTTCTGATGTCGCTTCTGGCACGTCTCATGTTCACAAAGAAGGGTCGCCCCCTTCCCGCCTCTTGGAACACTGCGCGGTCGATGTCCGTGATGCAATTTCCTCGGCCGTCCACATGGCGCACATGACCCACAAGGGCGTTGCCCTCAATCACAGGCCTCACATTCTCCGCTTGGGTCACCAAGGAGGCGGGGCGCCCAAGCATTTCTGGGATGCCCCCT
>JBELJW010000083.1:0-8666 GCA_042089975.1 Flavobacteriales bacterium
GCCCCATGGCCCCTTCAAACCCTCCAGAAGCTAAGCTGCCAATGGCAATAAGGCCCAAGGCAACAATCAAAGGCTTGAACGTTTGAAAAGTGGAGGTATCGGGCAGCTCTTGGGCTGCGCCGTTGGCGGATGCCACTTCATAGCCGGCGGCCTGAACGGCGCGCTCCACCGAGGTTTGGTCCAATGATTCTCCTCCAGAAACCATGGCCGTGCCTTGTCCAAGGTCCACGTGCACATGGTCTGCACCAGCCACTTGGGCCAGTGCAGATTCGACCCGTGCGACGCACGCATTGCAGGTCATCCCTGCCACGTGGAGCCGCACGAATTGATCAGGCATCGATGTTGGCGTACTTGGCGTTGTCTTCGATGAACTTTCGACGGGGGGGGACATCGTCGCCCATCAGCATGGAGAAGACCTGGTCGGCCCCTGCGGCATTCTCAATGGTGACTTGGCGCAACGTACGGTTTTCCGGGTTGAGGGTGGTGTCCCACAGTTGTCCTGCGTTCATTTCACCCAGACCCTTGTAGCGCTGGACGTGGATGCCGCTGTCTGAACCACTTTTCCCACGGAATTCTCCAATCAGGCGGTCACGCTCGTTGTCGTCCCAGGCATAAATCGCGCGCGATCCTTTCTTGACTTGATACAGGGGAGGTGTGGCTATGTATACGTAGCCATTCTCAATCAAGTCCTTCATGTGACGGAAAAGGAAGGTGAGAATCAGCGTCTCAATGTGGCTTCCATCCACATCCGCGTCACACATGATCACGATTTTGTGGTAGCGAAGCTTGGCCAAATTAAGGGCCCTTTCATCTTCCTCTGTGCCCACCGTGACTCCGAGGGCAGTGTAGATGTTCTTGATTTCCTCGTTGTCGAAAATCTTGTGTTGCATCGCCTTCTCCACGTTGAGGATTTTTCCCCTCAGAGGCATGATGGCTTGGAACAAACGGTCTCGACCTTGCTTGGCGGTTCCACCCGCCGAGTCTCCCTCGACCAGGAAGAGCTCACAAAGGGAGGGGTCTTTTTCCGAACAGTCCGCCAATTTCCCTGGCAGTCCGCTGCCGCCCATGACAGTCTTGCGCTGCACCATTTCACGGGCTTTCCGAGCCGCATGACGCGCTTGCGCAGCCAAAATCACCTTCTGAACGATGGTCTTGGCATCGTTTGGATGTTCCTCGAGATAGGATTGCAGCATTTCGCTGACCGCTTGGCTCACAGGGGCGCTGATTTCGGCGTTGCCAAGTTTGGTCTTGGTTTGTCCCTGAAACTGTGGTTCTGCGACCTTGACGCTCACGACAGCCGTCAGGCCTTCGCGGAAATCGTCTCCGCTGATGTCAAATTTGAGCTTGTCCAACATGCCGCTTCCCTCAGCATACTTTTTCAAGGTGTTGGTCAATCCTCTGCGGAAGCCTGTGAGGTGGGTGCCTCCTTCGTGCGTGTTGATGTTGTTGACGTAGGAGAAGAGGTTTTCTGAGAACGAGTTGTTGTAGGTCATGGCCACCTCCACAGGGACGCCATTGCGCTCCCCATTCATGTGGATGACCTCGTGGATGATGGCCTCTCGGTTCCCGTCGAGGTAGGTCACAAAGTCCTTCAGGCCCGCATCGCTGTAAAAGTCCTCGGTCAAAGGCTTCCCGTCCTCGTCGTGGTGCCGCTCGTCCGTCAACGAGATGGTGATGCCTTGGTTGAGGTAGGACAGCTCACGCATGCGGTCGGCTAGGGTGTCGTAGTTGTACACCAACACCTCAAAAATGTCTTCGTCTGGTTGGTATTCAATGGTGGTTCCTCGGCGATCGGTCGTGCCGACTTCCCGCACTGCGTACTGCTCCTTGCCACGGCTGTATTCTTGCTCGTAGACCTTGCCTTCTCGATGAACCTCCGCTTTCAAGTGGATGGACAGGGCGTTCACACAAGACACGCCAACACCGTGCAAACCTCCCGAGACCTTGTAGGCATCCTTGTCGAACTTTCCTCCTGCACCAATCTTCGTCATGACCACCTGCAAGGCACTGACGCCTTCCTTCTCGTGCATGTCCACGGGGATCCCACGGCCATTGTCCACCACGCGCACACCATTGGTCGCGGTGATGGTCACATCAATGCGGTCGCAATGACCGGCCAAGGCCTCGTCAATGGAGTTGTCCACGACTTCGTACACGAGGTGGTGCAGTCCACGCACACCCACATCACCGATGTACATCGACGGGCGCATGCGGACGTGTTCCATTCCCTCAAGGGCTTGGATTTGACTTGCGTCATATCCCGATTGCCCGGCTTTCTTGTTCTCTTCTGACATCTCTGTGATTTGTCCTGTGAAGATACGAGGTCAAGCCCCCTCAACGGTTCCCCAAAAGGGCATGAAAAACCCCGATTTTTCCACGAAAAAACCGGGGTATTCACAATGGGTGTGGACAGCGTCAGAAGGCGTATTGCACACCTGCCAGTGCTTGGATGCCTTGAACGGGGTATCCCCCCCAATTCGCATAACGTGCATTGGCAATGTTGGCCAAGGCAAATGAAGCGCCCAGCCGGTCGTTGTAGCGGTAATTGGCGGACAGATTCAAGTCCAAAAACCCGGGAAGACGCAGTTCATATCGTCCGTCGCCCAAGGAGGTGGTTTCTCCGTAGGAGTCGCCTTGGCTTACGGCAAACCGTTCCCCCACATACCGGACGTCCGCGGAGACTTTGAGCCCTTCAATGACCTTGTAAGAGGCAGATGCATTCCAAGCGACCTTGGGAAGGTGCCAAGGGCGGTCTTCTGTGCGCACGGTGTAGCTGTTCAATTGCATGCCGCCGGCAAACGACCAAGAGTCGCCCAAGTCGAAGGAGGCTTCACCTCCAATGGTGCGCATCCCCAAGGTGTCGTACACGGCTTCAAACTCCGTGAACCCCTGCGCATCGAGGACGGGGGTGTACAGCAAGTAATCCTCGTATTGTGCCGTGCTGAAGTATCCGTGGAACCGGAAGACTTCTGTGATCGTGCCACGCACCCCACCGGAAAGAGCGAGGCGCTTGTTGGTGGAGCGGAAGCCGGTCGCATCCACCCGTTGCGCGTTGATGTACACAGGGCTCTCCAGCGCACTGGGCGCAAAGAAGGGATTGTCTCGGAGCAAGCTGTGGAAGTTGTTGGCTTGCAACTCGCCCCCCAATTGGGCGTAGGGGACGAAGAGGTTGCGCAACAAATTGACGGACACGTGCGCCCGGGGGTACAAATGGAACGATTCTCCAATGTTGTCTCTCGAAGGCTGGTCGGCATCAATGGCCAAGCCCAAGCCCACCGAAGCCGTCCAAGCACCACGGCGTGAGACGAGGCGGGGGTTCAAAGTCACCACAGCTTGGTTGCTGGCGCCCTCAGTGTCGAGCTGATAGCGGTCGAGTTGCATGGTGGCGCTCACCTCGAGCTTTTCATTGCCAATGTACTTGGAGCCCATGGCCTCTGTGAGGAAATGGCGCTCTTGCGTGTTTCGGTCGTTGCTGAGCCATCCAAGGGTCATATGCACCTCGTGGTTCAAGTGGGTGCTGTCTTTGTGGTGGCTTTTGAAGGAGACATCTCCACCGAGGTGCTTCCAGGTCACTTGCGGGGCGTCCATGGTGGACAAGGCACTGTCGACTGCCAGCGAATCGAAGCCATAGAGCAAGGTTTTGGATTGTCCGGCACGCACATTCACGTCGATCTTTTCCTTGCCAACGAAGCGCGAACCCCATGCTTCCACTTCATTGGCATTCAATCGTCCGTCCAGCAAAGAGGACGGGCTAGCTGTGGCGGCATGATGCAGCGCCGTGCCCCAGCTGCCATCTCTGCTGCGCAGATCGGTGTAGCTGGCGTCGAGCAGGGTGGTGCCTCGGGTGCCCACCACGGCTTGGACAAAGCCCCGGTACAAACGCGACAGAGAGGGGTCGACCCGGAGGCGGGTGGCCTCCACAGGCGTCATGGTGGGATCAAACTGCAGCCGTTTGGAAAGCAGGTCGTATTGAAGCTGAGGCTTCTCTGAAGACAGAGGCCGCAGGGAGGGCCAAGAGCTCAGCTTGACCGCATCCCGAACCTCCATTTGACGTTTGCCCACAAAGGTCACGTCCATGTCCAAAGAGTCGTTTTGGGCCTGAAGGCTCCCAATCGTCCCAACAAGCAGGAGCGTGGCAAGGGGTAGGAAGTGGAACTGGTTCATTCGTTGTTCGTTTCAGGGGTGGGGGCAGCGGCGGCCTGTTGGGCCTCCAAAGCATCGATGTCAAACATCAAATCAGAGACGGCCTCTTGCACCTCGGACACTTGGACATTCTCCATGATGGACTGCGCAGTGGCGCGGGCTTGGAAAAGGTCCTCCATGCCGATGTAGGTTTGGACCAAGAGCAAGAAGCCCTTGTTTTTCCATATTTCTTGGGGGTAAAACTGCTCGATCAAGACAAACAAGGCCTTCTCGCAAACGTCGTATTGTTCTGCATTGAACGCCGCTTCTGCCAAGAGGTATTGGGCTTCTGCACCTGCACTCCCTCCAAAGGACACCAAAGTCTCTAGGTCCTCCGTGACCGTGTCGTGTTGTCCTTGGTTGCAAGCGATTCGGGCATTCCACAGTTGGGCGGTGCGCCGGATGTCGTCTGGCGTGGCAGGATCGTACATGACGCGGGCCGCGAAGTCTGAAGCTTCGCTCTCTTGGCCCAAGAGGTAGTGGCATCGCATTTGGCCGATGGCGGATTCCAAACGGTTGGATTGCAAGACGGCAAGTGCTTCCAACGATTCGTAGTGTCCCAAGGCGGCGCGATGGTTGCCGGCGTTCCAAGCAATGGTCGCAGCGCCCAAGGCAGAAGCCTCGGAGAATTCACCTGCGGGCAAGGCCAGGACTGCCAAGTAGGACACATAGGCAGAGTCGGTCTCGCTCTGTTCGAAGAGGCAATGCCCCAAATAAAATTGTGCTTCTGCCATGTGCAGGCCCGCAGGATATTGTCGGATGTACTCGCGCAATCGGGGGATGGCTTCGGTGCATCGGTTCTCAAGGGCTGGATACGATGCCGATTCAAAGAACCGCTTTTCAATTTCAAGGCCATCCAGCCCAACGGCGGGAGGGAGGTTGTCCAGCAATCCCCGGTCCATCAGCAGGGGCTCCACAATGTTGTAGGCATCGGCCGCCACATTGTCGTTGCCATAGTCCGTGCGAATGCGGTCCCACAGGGACAGGACTTTGTCATCCTCTCCTTGTTTGACAGCCACGAGACACAACTCCACGAGGGCTTCTTTCGCCCTAGGAGTGGCTGGGAAATTGTCGATGAGGCGGTTCAGCTTTCCCTCGGCACTGGCCAAGTCGCCTTCCTCGATGTGGGTTCGGGCAGCTTGGAACAAGGTCTCCACGGTCAGGCGGCTGTCGGGGTGCTCCTCGAGAAGTTGCTCCAAACGCTCCACCTGTCCAGTGGGATCGTCAGAGAGTTTCGCAGCCATGGCGCGCTGGAACAAGGCGTAGTCCAATGGCTTGACATCGCGTTCCAAGACCCGGTCGTAAAGGTTGGCGGCTTGGTCAAAGGCTTTGAGCGCGTAAAAACAATCCGCGGTCCGCAACTCTGCGTCGCGCATCCGTGAGGGATCGTCCTCGGGGTTGGTGGCCAAATAGGCGCGGAAGGCTGACAAAGCATCGGTGTAGGCTTCCCTCTTGTAATGGGCATAGCCTCGTGCATAATCGGCATCGTTGTGCAAGGGGCTGAGGTAGCTTCCGGGTGTGGTGCTGAAGGCCGCGTATGCTGCTGCGGCACCCACGTAATCCCCCTTGTTGTAAAGGATTTCCCCTTCCCAGTAATACGTCTCAGCCTGAAGTTGGGGATCGACCTCGAAGTTGCGAGAGCGTTTGAAAAAGGTCAGGGCCTGCTGGAGCTGCTTGTTTTGGTAAAGCTCGACGGCGCGGTTGAACGACAAGGTCTGTGCCGCGGCGCGCACCGTTTCATCCGGCTCTGTGATGTTGGCCAGGGCCGCTAGCGCCCTTTCGTAGTCCCTGCTGGTCATGTGGACCTGCAACAAGAACCGGTAGGCCTCGTCCCTTCTGGGGGACGATGGAAACTGGGCCAAATACGTCTCGAAGGCGACAATGGCGTCGTCGAAAGGATTGAAGGACAGTTCAAAGGCCAACTTCGCATAGTGGAAGAAGGCATCTTCTTGGATGTCCATGTCGAATTGTGGTTGGGCAGCGGTCTTGAAGGCTTGCTTGGCCCTTGCCCGATCGCCGAGTTCCAAGTAGCAATCCGCCATGTGGTAGGCTGCATTTTGGGCAAGCTCATCGTCTTCGTAGGTCGCCAATGGAAGACAGTCGAGCGCTCCTCTCCAGTCGCCCATTTGGTAGCGCGTGTAGCCCACCTGGTAGGCAAATTCTGGTTGACGTCCGGGGCCATCGGTCTCTTCCCAGGCCAATTCCAGGTAAGGGGAGGCCTCTTCAAAGGAGCCGGTGCGGTACCAAGCATCGCCCAAAAGGTGGGCCACTTCGGCGACGCTTTCGTCGTCCAGCCCAGAGGACTCGTCAAGGAGAGGAGGCGCATAGGACTTGAGACGCTCAAACTGGCCTGTGGCATGAAGGAGCTGCGCGATGTACAAGGGCACCAACTCGTCAAAATCTGGATGATCCGCGATGGTCTCAAAACCATCCAGGGCGACCTGTGGTTGACCCTTCAAGTAGGCGATGTGTGAAAAATAGTACTGGGCAGCGGCCTGGAATTCGCCTTCGACGTCGAGCACTTCGTACAATGGAACACGGGCTTTTTCATAGGCTTCGCGTTCGAAGTAGCAGTGGCCCAGTTTGAAGCGGTATTCGTCCCTTTTCTCAGGCGAAAGGTCCCGGACACGGATGCTTTCAAAAGTCTCAGAGGCTTTGGAATAGTTCTTTCGCTTGTAGTGGTGGTTGGCCAAAGACCAATGTGCCTTGAGGGCCAAAGGACTCTCGGGAAACTCTGTCATGAAAGCCTCCGTGCGGTACACCGCATCGCGGTGGTAGAGGGCAAGGGAGCTCATGGCGGCGTAATAGCTGGCTTCGACATACGCGTCTGAAGCGGGGCTTTCAGCTGTGGCCATTTGTTGCTCGAACAAATGAAGGGCCAAGGCGAACTGTTCGTTGTCGTAGGCTTCCTTGGCATGTTCATGGGCCACCTGCGAGGGCGATGTGGCTTGGGACCACTGTGCCCAACCCCCCATTGGAGGGGCCATGGCAAGCCCAGCGGCAAGGGTGAGAAAGAGGATCGGTTGGGAATGGGGCATGTCGTCGTGCGTGTTCTTCCAAAACTACCGAGGGTCCGAGACGGCACCGGGAAGTCTGTGGATGTTTTTCAACGCGCACCCGTGGGGATTTCGCGTTCCCCGTTCACGTCATTTCACACGTTTATGGAAGGTCATTCCAGCGGAATTCCGTCCTGCGGTTGACCCGTCGCCCTTGGGGCGTTTCGTTGGTGGTCTTGGGCCTGTTTTCGCCATGGCCTTCCACCGAGATCCTGTCTGCAGAGGTGCCGCATGACATCAAGTAGGCCATCACGGTTCGGGCACGTTCAACACTGAGGGCCAAATTGTCGGCCGATTCGCCGATGTTGTCGGTGTGGCCATCGATGTTGAGAGTGGCCTGGGGCGCACGTTCCAGGCGGTTGGCCAAGGCCTTGAGCATGATCTTTGCGCGGGGGCTGAGGGTCGTTTGCTTGGTGGCAAATTGCACGTCGTTCAAGACGAAGAGGTTGCCGCGTGCGTCCAAAGATTCGGGGTCAAAGTCCACTTCGACAGAACTGGGGCTGCCAGCTTGGGCGTCGTGCACGACCACGCTGTTGTAGCCACCTTGGTCATCTTCGTAGGTCAAGACCACGTCCTCGCCTTCTTCGAGCTGAATGAGTTGGGCGAAGGTGCCGTCGTCCTCTGAAACGACCACTTGCTCGACGCGCTTGCTTTGGACATACTCAATGGTGACGGTGTAGTTCCCCTCTGGCACGGGCCATCCAATGTCGCCCTTGACCACCGTCACAGCTTGGGGCCTGAGCAAGAGAGGCAAGTCGTAGGTGCAGAGGTCGAGGCCCCTCGTTCCTTTTCTTCGCGTCGAAAACAGGGCCTTTTCGCCATGGGTGGTCACCACCAGGCCGTGCTCGTCTCCTGACGAATTCAAAGGCAAGCCCATGTTGACAGGCTCTGACCAAAGACCGCTGGTGTCCCTTTGGGTCATCCACAGGTCAAACCCTCCGCCACCTGGCGTTCGGTCACTCGAAAAATACAAGGTCACGCCGTCGGGGTGCATGAAAGGGGCCTTGTCATGCGCTTCTGAATTGATGGGTGCCGGAAGAGGAAGGGGCGCTCCCCATTCGCCTGCGTCGTTCAAGCGGCTGACAAACAAGTCCATGGTCAAGTTGCCATTGGCGTCGGAGGTCGATCCCTCGCGGGCCCCGGCAAAAAAAAGTTCCTTGCCATCTCCGCTGATGGAGGGTTGCGCCTCCCAACCTTGGGGCGTGTTGACGCTGCCCCCCAAGAGTTCGAGTGGCGACCAATAGTACACCGCCTCGCCCTTGAGGGTGTGGTAGTCCAATTCATATGCAGAGGAAAAGAGGTCGATGTTGCCAGGGTTTCCAGGTACGGGACGACGTGCCGCGATGACCATTGTTTTGTTGTCGATCGACAGGGAGGCTCCGCCATAGTTGTCCCCCATGTTGAAGGGGTCGGCCAACGGCACACCCC
>JBELJW010000084.1:0-8649 GCA_042089975.1 Flavobacteriales bacterium
GTGAGGTCCATGGCCGCAGCGTGCGCCGCTTCTGGGGTGTCAGCGACTTTGCCTCGCTGGATGGAAACGCCAAAAGATTCGAGGATGCTCTTGCCTTGGTATTCGTGAATGTTCATCGCTGGGAGTTGTGTGAATCGGCGGCAAAGGTAGTAGCTTTCAGGCGTGATTCAAGCCTCCACCATCTCCAAAAGCTTTGGTCCACTGAAGGTCCTTCGGGACGTGGATTTGTCTGTGGAATCGGGAGAGATCATCTCCATTGTTGGCGCCTCGGGTGCAGGAAAAACCACCCTGCTTCAAATCCTTGGGACCCTCGATTTGCCCGACTCCGGAAACCTTCGCATTGGCGGTGTGTCCACCTCCGGGATGTCTCGGAATGCACTCAGCGCGTTTCGCAACGCCAACTTGGGATTTGTCTTCCAATTCCACAGGTTGCTCCCAGAATTCAGTGCCGTTGAAAATGTCATGATGCCGGCTTGGATTGCAGGTTTGTCTCCCAAGGCATGCATGCCCAAAGCGGAAGCCTTGTTGAAAGAACTGGGGCTGTCGAAGCGCATGCAACACAACCCCTCTGAATTGTCTGGCGGGGAACAACAACGCGTGGCCGTGGCAAGGGCACTCATGAATGCGCCCAAGGTGTTGCTCGCCGATGAACCCTCCGGCAACCTGGACTCAGAAAATGCCGACAGGTTGCACGACTTGTTCTTTGATTTGAGGGAGAGGACAGGACAAACCATCGTCTTGGTCACCCACAACGAAGCCCTTGCGCAACGGGCAGATCGAACGCTTCGAATGGAGGACGGGCGCTTCCTCTGAACCGCTTCAAACCGACAACTCCGACCTCCTGTACACGGCTGTGCCAGCCAACTTGTCGTGCAGCGCCTGTTTGTGTGGGGCCAACAGAAACAGGGTACCGCCTGCGACCACCAAACCGGCGGGGCCTGAAAGCTGGGCAAGCAGACCCACTCCTGACCACAATGCCAATGACGCCATTACGGGACGGATGTACTTGACCAGCGCCCGGCGCAGGTACAAACCAAGACTTCCATCGGCCTGGTCCGCCGAAGCAATGGCCAAACCCAAGGCCCATTTGCCTGGGCTCGATCCGGTCAAGGCCTCCACCACGGGATAGAAGAAGGCCATCATGGCCGATGCCCCAAACAACCCCAACAACCCACCGTTCAGCCCCCCCTCCTGTAGGGCGGTCTCCAGAGGGGCGTACAGCTCCAAGAGCTCCTCCGCCCCAGGCATTTGCGCCACTGCACTTTCCCAACCCCAATCCTGAGAAGCGCAAAGCAGCACAAGCAGTGTGCTGGCCAATTGATCCAAAGCGGCTGCGGCCAAACGGGGGCCTCCACCCACGCGTTCAGGAAGTCCATTGAGGTTGTCCATGCGCCAAAAATACTCGGTGCATTCGTTCCAAATCGCCTTCAATTTCCTATGCGTGCACAGAAAGTTTGCCAAAAACTATGCGCGCACAACAAAATCGTGTACTTTGGACGCATGAACGCATCCGAGACCATCGACTTTCAATTGCGATGGGGCTGGACCAAACTGGCCCGGCTTTACACAGGCCTCGCAGAACGGCACGGCATTTCCATGAGTGTGGGATACGCCTTGCTCAGCATTGAGCGGGACGGAACGCCCAGCACCAAGCTGGGACCCCGCATGGGCATGGAAAGCACCAGCCTGTCGCGGACCTTGAAGAGCATGGAGGAAAGAGGCCTCATTGAGCGCCAATCCGACGACACCGACGGTCGCAAAGTGCGCATCCATCTCACCTCGGACGGCGTTGCCGCCCGCAAACAAATCCGCGATCTGGTGGTCCAATTGAACGCTCGGCTTCATGACTTGCTAGGCGATGAAGCCGCTGGCCAACTGCTCGAAGGTTTGGCCAAACTCAACGAACTCCTCGAGACACCCGACCAACTCGTTCCGCCCAATTGGGCACCTCAACCTGAATCCCTAGTCTCCTGAACGCATGACCTCTCCTCTTCCTTTTCACCGGATACGCCGCGTGGCCGTGCTGGGCTCGGGCGTCATGGGCTCTGCCCTGGCGTGCCATTTGGCCCAATGCGGTGCCGAAGTGCTGTTGCTCGATTTGCCTTCTGATGAAGGGCCGCGCGACAAGGTGGCTGCCGGACATTTGGCCAAATCACTGAAATCCAAGCCCTCCCCCATCTACAGCAAGCGATTTTCGGGCCGGATTGAAACGGGCAACTTTGACGACGACCTGCACAAAGTGGCCAACTGCGATTGGATCTTGGAGGTGGTGGTGGAACGGTTGGACATCAAACAACAACTCTACGAGCGGGTCGAGGCCCATCGCACCCCCGGAACCTTCATCACCACCAACACCAGTGGCATCCCCATTGCGATGTTGGCGGAGGGAAGAAGTGAAGACTTCCGGCAACACTTTTGCGGCACCCACTTCTTCAATCCCCCGCGCTACCTCCAATTGTTGGAGGTCATCCCTGGACCAGACACCAAACAAGAAGTCTTGGACTTTTTCACGGGATACGGGGAGCGCATCTTGGGCAAACAGTCAGTGCTCTGCAAAGACACCCCAGCCTTCATTGCCAACCGCGTCGGTGTCTTTGCCATCCAAGCCCTTTTCCATGCTGTGGAAGACATGGGGTTGACTGTGGAAGCCGTGGACAAACTCACAGGCCCTGCCATGGGGCGGCCCAAGAGCGCCACGTTTCGGACCTGCGACGTGGTGGGATTGGACACCTTGGTGCATGTCGCCAAAGGGGTCGCCGACCATTGCCCCAACGACGAACGCTCTGAAGTGTTTGCCATTCCCTCGTACGTCAAGCACTTGGTGGACCAAGGATGGCTGGGAAGCAAATCAGGTCAAGGCTTTTACAAAAAGGTGGTGACCGACGGAAAAAAGGAAATCCATGCGCTCGACCTGAAAACCCTGGAATACAAGCCCAAGCAAAAAGTCCAATTTGCCACGTTGACGGCCGCGAAAAATGTCGACGACTTGAGGGAGCGTACCAAGCTCTTGTTCAACGGCCAAGACCAAGCGGGTGAATTTTACCGTCGCATTTTCGCAGACGTCTTTGCCTACGTGAGTCACCGGGTGCCAGAGATCAGCGACGAACTTTATCGCATTGACGATGCCTTGCGCGCCGGATTTGGTTGGGAGCTCGGGGCCTTTGAAAGTTGGGAAGCCATTGGCTTGCAAGCTGGATTGGACGCCTGTGCTGCACGGGGTCTCGAGGTGGCCGATTGGGTGCACGACCTTGCCGCCACCGGCGCCACCACGTTTTACGATGTGGCAAATGGAAAGAGGACATGTTGGGATGTGGCCTCCAAAACGTTTGCCGTCATTCCTGGGCAAGATGGACGCATTGCATTGTCCTTGCTCGGCACAGAGTCGACGGTTTGGTCCAACAGCGGCACCACCATCCAAGATCTGGGCGATGGCATCCTGAACATCGCCTTCCACACCAAGATGAACACCATCGGTGCTGAAATCCTCGAGGGCCTCAACAAGGCCATCGACATCGCAGAGGGCGACCCCAAATGGCGCGGACTGGTCATCAGCAACGAAGGAGGCAATTTCTCTGCCGGCGCCAATGTCGGCATGATTTTCATGCTGGCTGTCGAGCAGGAGTGGGACGAACTGGACCACGCCATCCGCATGTTCCAGAACACCACGATGCGGCTGCGCTACAGCGGAATCCCTGTGGTGGCTGCGCCGCACCAACTCACCTTGGGAGGTGGTTGTGAAGTCTGCTTGCATGTGGACAAGGTGGTGGCGCATGCCGAGACCTACATCGGGTTGGTAGAGTTTGGCGTGGGGTTGATTCCTGGAGGCGGAGGCACGAAGGAGTTTGTGCTTCGTTTGAACGATGGCCTGAAGGAGGGAGATGTTCGGATCAACGCAATGCGCGAGCGCTTTCTCACCATTGGCCAGGCCCAAGTGGCCACCTCAGCGTACGAGGCCTTTGAGCTGGGCTACCTGCGCGAGGGCGTCGATGAGGTCGTGGTCAACCGACGCGACCAGCTTGCGCGTGCCAAATCTGCGGCTTTGACCATGGCAGAAAAAGGATACACCCAACCGGTCAAGCGTCGGGACATTCGTGTCATGGGACAAGAAGGAATGGGCATTGTCTATGCAGGTGCAAGCACCATGCATGCGGGCAAATACATTTCCGAACACGACCGATTGATCAGCGAAAAACTCGGCTACGTCATGTGCGGAGGAGACTTGAGCTCCCGCACCGACGTCAGCGAACAATATTTGCTCGACCTCGAACGGCGGGCCTTCCTCGAACTCTGTACGGAGCGCAAGACCCTTGAGCGCATGCAGAGCCTGATTCAAAAGGGCAAAATCCTTCGGAACTGATGGATGCATACATCGTAGGAGGCTACCGCTCTGCCGTGGCCAAGGCTCCCCGAGGGGGATTCCGTTTTTTGCGGCCCGACGATTTGGGAGAACAAGTCATCCGTCGGTTGATGTCGGATTTTCCTCAATTGGACAAAACACGCATCGACGACGTCATTGTTGGCAACGCCACACCGGAGGCTGAACAAGGCCTCAACATCGGAAGGATGGTGTCACTTATGGGACTCGACACCGAGAAGGTTCCCGGCATGACGGTCAACCGTTATTGCGCCAGTGGATTGGAAACCATCGCCATTGCCTCTGCCAAAATCCACGCCGGCATGGCCGACTGCATCGTGGCTGGTGGCATTGAAACCATGTCCCCCATTCCCTTTGGCGGTTGGCGCACCGTCCCCAACGCAAGGGTGGCCAAAAACCATCCCGAATGGTATTGGGGGATGGGGTTGACTGCGGAAGCCGTGGCTTCAGAGTACAGCATCTCCCGTGAGGATCAAGATGCCTTTGCCGTCCAAAGCCACCTCCGCGCCGCCGCCGCCATCGACAGCGGAGCCTTCGCTTCTGGCATCGCGCCCATCACCGTGAACGAAGTGTACCTCGACGCCCAGGAGAAGCGGCAAGAAAGACAGCATGTCATCGACACGGACGAAGGGGTGCGCCGCGGCACCAACCCTGAAGCCCTTGCCAAGCTGCGTCCCGTTTTTGCAGAGGGTGGGTCCGTCACAGCGGGCAACAGCTCCCAGACGTCAGATGGTGCTGCCTTTGTGATGGTGGTCAGTGAGCGCATGCTCAAAGAACTCGAAGTGGAGCCCATTGCACGGCTCAAATCCTACCACGTCAGCGGCCTCGAACCACGCATCATGGGCATGGGCCCGGTGCATGCCGTCCCCATGGCCCTTCAGAAGGCCGGGCTCACCCCCGCCGACATCGACCTGTACGAATTGAACGAGGCGTTCGCCAGCCAAAGTGTTGCAGTAACGCGCGAACTGGACTTGGATCCTTCCAAGGTGAACGTCCATGGCGGCGCCATTGCCTTGGGCCATCCACTCGGATGCACAGGTGCCAAACTCAGCGTCCAACTCTTGAATGAACTGAAAATCCGGAAGGCCCGCCATGGCATCGTCACAATGTGCGTCGGTTCCGGGCAAGGCGCCGCAGGCGTCTTTGAAATGCTTTCCCCCCAATCCCTTACGACATGACTTCAGGAACCCCTACCCCTTCGAAGGCCATCACCGGCGGCGAATTCCTCATCCGCGATGTCCGTGCAGACGAAATTTTTACGCCAGAAGAATGGACGGAAGAGCATCGCATGATGCTGCAGACCGGACTTGACTTCGTGGCCCAAAGGATCATCCCCAACCTGGCACGCATCGAGTCCCAAGAAGAAGGGTTGACACCAAAGCTCCTTGAAGAAGTTGGAGAATTGGGGCTCTTGGGCAGCAGTGTACCCGAGAACTTGGGCGGACTCGGTTTGGACTTCAAAAGCACCATGCTCATCACTGAAAGCATGGGGGGAGCTCACAGCTTTGCCGTCAGCTTCTCAGCCCACACAGGCATCGCGACCCTGCCCATCCTTTACTATGGGAATGAAGCCCAAAAGCAGAAATACATCCCAGGATTGGCCACCGGCCAACTCAAGGGGTGCTACTGCCTGACCGAGCCCGGAAGCGGATCCGATGCCAACAGTGGCAAAACCACAGCAAAACTGAACGAGGCCGGCACCCACTACGTCCTGAATGGACAGAAGATGTGGATCACGAATGCTGGCTTTGCAGACATCCTCGTGGTGTTTGCCAAAATCGACGACGACGACAACCTCAGTGCCTTCATCCTGGAAAACAGCTTTGACGGGATCACGATGAATCCCGAGGAGAAGAAAATGGGCATCAAAGGGTCCAGCACGCGCCAAGTGTTCTTCAACGACGTCCAAGTCCCTGTCGAGAACCTCTTGTACGAGCGTGGCAAGGGCTTCAAAATTGCGGTGAACATCTTGAACATTGGACGCATCAAACTGGGTGGCGTCGTCATTGGTTCCTGCAAAGATGCCATCACGGAGACTGTGAAATACGCCAACGCCCGCGAACAGTTTGGCCGGCCCATCAGCAAGTATGGGGCCATCCGCCACAAGCTTGGAGAGATGGCGATCCAGACCTACGTTCTGGAAAGCTCCATTTACCGGGCCACCCAAAACATCGACGATGCCATCGCCGACCTCGCCGCAGGTGGCATGGACAAAGGGGAAGCCACGTTGAAAGGCATTGCGGCCTTTGCCCCAGAGTGCGCCATGATGAAGATTCTCGGATCCGAAGTCACAGACTACGTGGTGGACGAGGCCGTGCAAGTGCACGGAGGCATGGGGTACAGCGCCGAGACGCGGGCAGAACATGCCTACCGTGATGCCCGCATCAACCGCATCTTCGAAGGCACCAACGAAATCAACCGCATGCTCACGGTGGACATGATCTTGAAAAAGGCCATGAAAGGTGAGTTGGATTTGATGACCCCGGCCATGGCGGTGGCCAATGAACTCACGGGCATTCCGGACTTTGGGGAGGCACCTTCCGACATTTATGAAAGGCACCTCGGGTACATCAAGAACTTCAAGAAGGCCACCTTGATGGTGGCCGGTTCGGCCGCCCAAAAGCTCATGATGTCTCTGGCGAAAGAGCAGGAGGTGTTGATGGGCATTGCCGACATGACCGTTTGGACCTATGCTGTGGAGAGCTTGGTGTTGCGGGCACAAAAAATCGCCTCGACACAGGGTGCAGAAGCGGCCGCCATTCCGACGGACATGATGCAGACCTACACTTATTGGGCAGCAGACCGCATCTCCATGGCGGGCAAAGAATCCCTCATGGGCTTCGCCGAAGGCGACGAACTGAAAATGATGCTCATGGGGATGAAGCGCTTCACCAAAGTCGATCCTTTCAACACGAAGGAAGCACGACGTCGCGTGGCCCAAGCCCTCATCGACAAGAACGCTTACCCGTTCTAACATATCGCCTACCTGCGGTGAACAACTGTCGGGGGAGCACTGCATTGAGCGGGGCTCCCCCGCGGTAATTTTGGGCCATGGCAATAAAGAAGAACATCATCACGGCGAAGTCGCAAAAGTTCCTGGAGAAATACCTGAACAATGCCTCGCCCACGGGCTTTGAAACAGAAGGTCAGAAGTTGTGGCTGGAGTACCTCAAGCCCTACATCGACACCCACTTTGTGGACACCTACGGAACAGTCGTAGGGGTCATCAACCCCGATGCACCTTACAAGGTGGTGATTGAGGCGCATGCAGACGAAATCAGCTACTTCGTGCATTACATCACGAAGGACGGCTTCATTTACCTGCGCCGCAACGGTGGAAGCGACCATCAAATTGCCCCTTCGAAGCGGGTGAACATCCACACCAAGAATGGCGTGGTTCCCGGTCTTTTTGGGTGGCCTGCCATCCACACCCGCTCCGCCGGAAAGGAGGAGCCGCCTACACTGAAGAACATCTTTTTGGACGTCGGCGCCAAGAACAAGGAAGAGGTCGAGAAGATGGGCATCCATGTCGGTTGCGTGGTCACCTACCCCGACGAGTTCATGGTGTTGAACAAAGATTGGTACGTGGGACGTGCCTTGGACAACCGGGCAGGTGGATTCATGATCGCAGAAGTCGCGCGGATGCTTCATGAGAACAAGGTGAAGCTGCCATTTGGCCTGTACATCACCAACTCCGTCCAAGAAGAAATCGGACTCCGAGGGGCCCAAATGATTGCCGAACGCATTCAACCTGATGTGGCCATTGTCACGGATGTCACACACTGCACGCACACCCCCATGCTCAACAAAATTGAGCAAGGCGACACCGCTGCGGGCAAAGGGCCCAGCGTCACGTACGGTCCAGCTGTCCAAAACAACCTGCTGCAGCGCATCATCGACACAGCCGACAAGAACAAGATTCCATTTCAACGGCAAGCGGCAAGCCGTTTCACTGGAACGGACACCGACGCGTTTGCCTATTCAAACAAAGGAGTGCCCAGTGCACTGATTTCCCTGCCCTTGCGCTACATGCACACCACCGTGGAAATGGTGCACAAAAGCGACGTCGAAAACTGCATTCAACTCATCTATGAGACGCTGCAGAACATCAAGGCTGGAGAAGACTTCAAATACCTGTGAGCGCAAACGCTTGCGAATGAACAAGGGGCCTCAGCCCCTTGTTTTTTGCCCAACACTTTTTGAATCTTGAATCCCACCCATGAAGACCGTTGTTCACCCCCACGGCACCCGTGGCCACGCCGACCACGGCTGGC
>JBELJW010000085.1:0-8613 GCA_042089975.1 Flavobacteriales bacterium
AAGATTTTCGCGGACCGTCAGTTCCGCGATGAGGACATCGTCCTGGGGAACATGCCCGATCCATCCCGCAACCCCTTGGGGGTCGTCATGAAGGTTGTGGCCTTCAAGAGTGACCTGGCCAAAGGTGGGCTTGATGGTGCCATTCAAAATCCCAAGCATGGTTGATTTTCCTGAACCACTCCCTCCCATGATGCCCACCAATTGTCCACCTTGGGCATCCAAATTGAATTGATGGAGGGCTTGTTCTTGGGGAAATTTGAAATAGTGGCTCACATTTCTGGCTTGGAAATTCAATGGGCTCCGATCGGCCCCCATTTGGTTCCTGCGCGCCACCAATTCACTGTGGAAGAGTACGCCACCCATTTGGTCCCTCATGGCGCCTCCTGGTGCAAGCAGAGCGACTGTCCCGGGCATCAGGTCTTGGTGATTGACCCTGATTCCACCGTTGCTGAAACTTCTGAGCAAAAAGAGGTTGCCTTCCTCAAGGTGGTACCCCAGCATCGCGCCTCCAAGCCTTTTGCCCATCCAAGCGTCATCCGTTGCGAAGAGTCCGTTCACATGCCCCACGGAGGAGGCGTCATGGGCAGACACCATCGCCTTGACCGCTTCAAATGCTTGGGCGTCCATGTTGAAGCTGTCCACCACGGTTTGCAAGAACAAATGTCCCGTCGCTGGATCTGGGATCTCTCGCAAAAACTCCAACAATCGAACCACGACGACGTGCTTTTCATGTTGCTCGAGCCCCTTGTTGATTTGACTGCAGGTGCGCAGCAGTTTTACACTGAGCTTTGCAAGTCGTTTGGCTTTCATCTCCTGCCCTTGGCCCGGCATACGCTGGAATTGGTCCACCAACTCGTCGTAGCGCTCCAGACTTTCTTCCAGCAATTTCTTGGGCAACTGACTCCGCATGTATTGAGCTGCATGGGCACGGCCCATGGCGATGCCCTCTTTCCCGCGTCCCGCGGCAAAAAGGGCAAACAATTGGATCAATGCTTCAAGTATGCTTGTTGTCATGGCATGGAGGTCCCTCCCCCATACGGCGACTTAGGCATCAAGGTTTCGTCTCAAGGAACCCGTTCGTAGCAACCTTTCGTCGGGGCAAAAGTGTTCCGGGGCTCGCCAAGAAGATCGGTGCTCACTTGGAACGGGTCAAAAGGTGGAATGGAAGAAATCCCTGTCCAAGATGGCGCCGAACCAGAGAGCCTGAAATCCCCATTCAGCTCATTCACAAAAGGCGGGTCAAGGTTGACCGTTGTGCCCTCGTCCAAAAGGTTGGCTGGAAACGTCTCGTCTTGGTGATGGATGGACGAGGAGACAAACAAAGGATTGTCGTACGCTTCAGGGGTCCACAAGTCCACGATGACCTCGCTGAACTCATTCAATCCGGCATTGTTGCCAACGGCGATGCAATTCCGAAATTCTGAATCTGACGTGAATGGCCGCAATTGGAGGCTGCCATCACCTGCCTCGTACCAATCGTTGACATAGAGGGTTGGGAATTGCCGCAGGCCAGAGCCAGAAGACCCAAAATTGGCAAAGGTGCTCAGGTGCATTTGGATGTTTCCTCCCAAAGCGAAATAGCCGCATGCCTGCCCGCAGTTGGCCAAAAGGTTGTTGTACCCGAGGATGTGTCCCCCCTGCGACAGCAGACCAATGGACTCTGCAAGGGTCACAGAACTGTTGGTGAGGCTGAGTGCGTAGTCGGCCCCAGTGGCCACGCTGTCCACCCAGATGCCCACCGTGGCTTGCGAAAGTTGCACGTGGTCGAGCCGGCACTCTGCTGCACGGTCCAGCCACAGCCCTCCGCGAAACACAGAGTAATTGATCAAGCTGCCGTTGAGGGTGTCTGCATCGGTGATGTCAAAGGCCAGACCCCATTGTCCTGGGGTGTCCACATAGCCGTCGTCCAACCGATCGCCCTGCATGGTGATGGGTGCCCCCAGTTCACCTTCTGCAAGAAGTGTCCCTCCTCTGACCCAGATGCCTGACCCGGAATGGGCGTGGACTTTCGTGCCTGGCATGATGGTGAGGGTGCATCCAGGTTCCACTAAGATTCTCCCGTACAAGACATGGGGCAATTGGGCATCCCAAACTTCGTCGCACGCCAGCACCGTGTAATCGTCCGGACCGCCATGAAACACAGCGTTTTGTCCCTTGGCAAGCAGTTTCACATTCTGCTCGTTGCCATTGGTTCGGAAAATGAGGTCCTCTCTCACCCAAAAAGGGACATCTTCTGCACTTTCATTGGGGTCCACTGTGACCTCAACGAAGACAAACATGCTGTCTCCAGGGGCCAATGGCGTGTCACGCAATGGTGTGGAAAGATCGGCAGCAGGAAATCCATTGACATTGATCCGAAAGGGGCTGACAAGTCCACCGTCCAACTCAATGTCATCGATGAGCAAGGTCCCGTCATGGTCGTTGTAGACCTTCAGTGGCAGCGTGACACTTCCAACGGTGGTAAAGACAGTATCAAAGTACAAGGTGTCAGCGGAAAATCTCAGACCGTGGGCTGGGTTGTTGTCCCACGTGGTGCGCTGGCAACCCGTTCCCAAAGCCCAAAACATGGCCAACATGCCCACAAGCCCAAAACCAGTCAAGGGGAACCAGTTGTTGTTCGATGTGAGGATTGTTTGGGGCATGTTGCAAAGATGTTCAACTTCCATGGAATCTCGAACGCGAAGAAGAATACTTTCTTGCCCTGTCACTGCAGCAATTCAGAGTGCCAGGGACAAAGAAGCCCATGGCGCAAACCATGGGCTTTGTTCTTTGCAATGAAGGACGTCTTAGGGAAAAGTTGACCGATCAGCCCAGGTATCCTTTGAGGATACGGCTTCTGCTGGTGTGCTTGAGCCGGCGAATGGCCTTTTCCTTGATTTGGCGCACCCGCTCTCGGGTGAGATCAAAGCGTTCACCAATCTCTTCCAGCGTCATGGGGTGCTCCCCATTCAGTCCAAAGTACAGTCGCACAACGTCCGCCTCGCGAGGAGTCAGCGTGCGCAGGCTGCGCTCAATCTCCTTCCTCAGCGACTCGGTCATCAAGTCGGTATCAGGGGAAGGCGTGTCACCCGTTTGCAACACATCGTACATGTTGCTGGAACTCTCGTCCCCATCTTTCAAGGGAGCATCCATGGAGACGTGACGTCCAGCATTCTTCATGCTTTGCTTCACTTCATCCAAAGTCATGTCCAATGTTTCGGCCAGTTCTGCCGCTGTTGGTGGACGCTCAAATTCCTGCTCCAAACGGGCAAAAGCCTTGTTGATCTTGTTGATGGAACCAATCTTGTTCAACGGAAGTCGAACGATCCGGCTCTGCTCTGCAAGCGCTTGAAGGATGGATTGACGTATCCACCACACCGCATAGGAGATGAATTTGAATCCACGCGTCTCGTCAAAACGTTGGGCTGCCTTGATGAGGCCAAGGTTGCCTTCGTTGATCAAATCCGGAAGGGACAATCCTTGGTTCTGGTACTGCTTGGACACAGACACCACAAAGCGAAGGTTCGCTTTGGTCAATTTCTCAAGGGCAAGTTGGTCGCCAGCTTTGATCTTTCGGGCGAGCTCCACTTCTTCCTCTGCAGTGATCAGGTCCACACGACCAATTTCTTGGAGGTATTTGTCCAGAGACGCTGTCTCTCGATTCGTGACTTGCTTGGTGATTTTTAGCTGCCTCATGGATGCAATTCAAGGGGTTCAACAATGATTCAACGCGGTTTTGAAAGAAAAGGTTTGCAACCTCCTCCATCAATCTTCGTTGCGTGGGCGTTCAGGACGTGGTCCACGGTCGCGGCGACGGTCGCCACGATCTCCGCGGTCGCCACGGTCTCCTCGAGGAGCGCGCTCGACATATCCTTCTGGTTTGGGCAGCAACACCTTTCGGCTCAACTTGATTTTGCCAGTCTTTGGGTCACGGCCCACTACTTTGAATTTGACCGTCTCCCCTTCTGTGAGGATGTCACTTACATTTTCCACACGATTCCAATCGAGTTCGCTGACGTGGAGAAGTCCGTCCTGACCAGGCATGACTTCGACAAAAGCGCCATAAGGCATGATGGTTTTCACCTTCCCTTCGTATTCCTCTCCGATTTCGACGGTGGGTGGGAATGCGATTTGCTTGATGCGCTTCAACGCAGCCTCGATGGCATTCTTGTCTGATGCGGCGATTTCGACCATACCTTTGCCATCGATGTCCTCGATGCTGATGTTGGTCTCAGTGTCCGCCTGAATCTCTTGGATGATCTTTCCACCTGGGCCGATGATGGCTCCGATGCTGTCGCCAGGAACCTCCAAGGAGACAATGCGTGGCGCATGGTCCTTGTAATCGTCACGTGGCTCAGAGAGCTCCGTCAACATGGCTTTGCGGATGTGGTGGCGTCCTTCACGGGCCTGCTCCAAAGCTTCACGCAATTGATCAAAGCTGATGCCTTTGATCTTGATGTCCATTTGGCATGCAGTGATGCCTGCCTCGGTTCCGGTCACCTTGAAGTCCATGTCACCGAGGTGATCCTCATCGCCCAAGATGTCTGAAAGGATGGCGTACTTGCCGGTCTCCAAATCGGTGATCAATCCCATGGCAATCCCTGACACAGGAGCCTTGATTTTGATGCCACCGTCCATGAGGGCCAAGGTGCCCGCACATACAGTGGCCATGGAAGAGGAACCATTGGACTCGAGGATTTCACTCACCAATCGAATGGTGTAGGGGCATTCTTCTACCGGAGGCAACACCGGCTTCAACGCACGAAGCGCCAAGTTTCCGTGTCCCACTTCGCGTCGGCTCGTGCCACGCAAGGGTCGTTCCTCTCCTGTGCTGAACGGAGGGAAGTTGTAGTGCAAAAGGAATTTCTCTGTTTTGCGCACAAGTGCACCATCGATCAGCTGTTCGTCTTGCTTGGTGCCCAAGGTCAATGTGGTCAAGCTTTGGGTCTCCCCACGGGTGAAAATGGAAGAACCATGGCAACCGGGGAGGTAGTCCACCTCGGTCCAGATGGAGCGAATCTCATCGGTCTTCCGTCCGTCCAAACGCAAGCCTTCGTTGAGCACGAGGTCTCGGATGGCCTTCTTCTGCGCAGACTTGATGTAGTCGCTTGTCATGCCGCCCTTTTGCTCTCGGTCATCGTCAGACATAGCGTCCATGAAGGCTGCCTTCAATTCAGAGAAGCGGTTTTTGCGCTCTTCTTTGGTGGCACCAGTCTTTCCAGCTTCGTAAAACTTGGGGTACATGTCTGCCATGATATGGGCCTTCCAGTCCTCATCGTGGGTTTCGTGGGAGTATTCGCGCTTGACGTCCAACTTGCCCACCTTTTTGGCGAGTTCGTTTTGGGCTTCGCATTGGGTGCGAATGGCAGCGTGGGCCACCTCAATGGCATCCACCATCTCTCCTTCGCTGACCTCGCTCATTTCACCTTCCACCATGACAATACTGTCCATGGTTCCTGCGACCATGATGTCCATGTCCGCTTCCTCCAATTCGGAGCGAAGGGGGTTGATCACGAACTCCCCTCCCACGCGCGCCACGCGCACTTCAGAAATGGGGCCGTCAAAAGGAATGTCCGAGACTGCAATGGCCGCACTGGCGGCGAAACCAGCCAAACTGTCTGGCAAAACTTCTGCATCAGAGCTCATCAATTGGATCATGACCTGTGTCCCTGCGTGGTAATCACTTGGGAACATCGGGCGAAGGGCCCGGTCGACAAGTCGCATGACCAACACCTCAGTATCAGAGGGGCGAGCTTCACGCTTGAAAAATCCTCCTGGGAATCGTCCTGCTGCCGCATACTTCTCGCGGTAGTCCACCGTCAATGGCAGGAAGTCCACGTCCATAGGTTCGTGGCTTGAAACTGCTGTGGCGAGCAACATGGTGTTGCCCGATCGTACGACGACGGAACCGTGAGCCTGCTTGGCGAGCTTGCCGGTTTCAATGGTGACCTCGCGCCCTTTGCCGAGATCAATGGTTTGGTTGTGTACCGTGTAATTCATGTTGCCTCTTCTTCTACGTGTATGTGTGTGGGCCGGCAAGCCCCAATAAGCCAAAGGCGGTTGACTTTCAACCGCCTTCAGAAATTCAAATCAATGGATCAACGACGCAAGCCGAGCTCCTTCACAATCGCCCGGTAACGGGTGATGTCCTTGTCCGCGAGATAATTCAACTGCTTGCGACGCTTTCCGACCAAAGTGATCAGTGCACGCTGCGTGTTGTAGTCTTTGCGGTTTTCTTTAAGGTGCTCTGTGAGGTGAGCAATACGGAATGAAAACATGGCAATTTGTGCCTCTGGAGATCCGGTGTCGGTGTCTCCTTTTCCGTGCTTGGCGAAGAATTCTTTCTTCTTTGATGCGTCCAAATACATGTGCGAAATCCTTTAGATGTTCGAGATGCGAATGATAAAATGAACCGCGAAGGTACAAAAGAACCAACGGCCCTGCGAATTATTCTTGGGTATGCAACATGCGCAGCGAGAAGGACAACTGCGACTTCAACTCCTTCCTTGGGATGATGGCGTCCAAAAACCCATGCTCCAGCACAAACTCAGCCCTCTGGAATCCTTCGGGGAGGTCCTTGCCAATCGTTTCTTTCACCACCCTCGGCCCTGCAAAGCCGATCAATGCATTGGGCTCACTGATGTTCAAGTCGCCGAGCATTGCAAAGGATGCCGTCACTCCGCCCGTTGTGGGGTCGGTGAGCATGCTGATGAATGGAAGGCCTGCTTTGGAAAGCAGGGAAAGCTTGGCACTTGTCTTCGCCATTTGCATGAGGCTCAAACCAGCTTCCATCATCCGTGCGCCACCAGACTTGCTGATGCAAATGAAGGGCACACCTTTTTTGAGTGCGTGGTCAATGCCGCGGGCAATCTTTTCTCCCACCACAGAACCCATGCTCCCACCGATGAATGAAAAGTCCATGCATGCAATCACCACGCCTTGACCATTCATATCCCCTGATCCCACACGGATGGCATCGGTCAGCCCAGTCTTGGCCCTTGCCGCGTCCAAACGATCGGTGTAAGCTTTGGTGTCAGAGAACCCAAGGGGGTCGGCAGAGGTTAGCTTGGGGGCCACCTCCCTGTACTTCCCTTCGTCAAACAGCAGCCCAAAATATGCGTCACTTCCGATCCGCTCGTGGTGATCGCAAATGGTGCACACCCATAGTGTGGCAGCATGCTCCTGGTTGGAGACCACTGTTTTGCAATTGGGACACTTGTACCAGGCGCCTTCAGGAATTTCCTTTTTCTCGGAGCTTGACGTTGTGATGCCTTCTGCATTTCTCTTGAACCATCCCATGCCACAAATTTATGGCGGCCGTCTAGGGAACGAAGCAGTTTGAAGGGCAGTTGTTCACGATGTTGAATGGGTTGTCGTGGATAGCTTCAAAAGGGCAAGCCCAAGCCCAAGTGCACGGCACCCTTGGGCAGCACCTGACCCGCCCAACGGTTTCCCATGGGGCGCCCAGGATCGTGGATTCTCAGCGCCGCATCCACCCTGATCAAGAAAAAGCTCAGGTCGTACCGCAGGCCCATTCCGGCACTCCACGCCATGCTGCCCAAGGCGAACTGCGCCTCTTCCGGGACTTCCTCGCCGTGCAACCAAACATTGCCTGCATCTGTGAAGAGCGCGAGGCCCCAAGCTGGGCTTAGCTTCAACCTAGACTCCAAATTGACATCCAATCTCACATCCCCGATCCCCACCACTGCGCTCGTCTCTTCATTGGACGCCAAATTGCCTGGTCCCAGCGTTCGAATGCGCCATCCACGGATGCCATTGGCTCCACCGCCAAAAAATGAATGTTCCAAGGGCAACGCTGGAGTGTTTGCTCCAGTGCCTGCCCACCCCACCTTCACGTTGAATGCTTTGGACCAAACTGCCCCCTTGTCAGATGGCAGACGGCCTTGAAACACACCTTGGTGACGTTGAAATTGAATCGACGGCACACCTTTGGCCAAGACCCATGCCCCACTTTCAGGATCGAGCCATTCAGAATCATCTGATGCCAGTCGGGATGCAAGAGCTTGAGAGAGCCAGCCTGCCCAAATGGACTGGAGGACAGCTTGCCCTGACCATTTGCCAGTCCGCCACCTTGTCTCCCATGAACCTCCCGACGCAAGCGTCAAGTGGTTGTTGAAACGCGCTTTGACAAGGTCATTGGCGTCGTTGTTGAGCCATTGCATAAAGAGGCTGTCTCGGTTGGTCAAGTTGACAAACGACAGGTCCACCAGACGAAGGCCCACTTGGGAGTTCCGCGCAGGATTCTCTGTCCACACCACTTCATAACTCCCATGGAATTGTGACCGGGTGAATTCGGGCCAAACTTCTCTGTCCCAACCGAGGTCCCATTCCGATTTGGGCTTGGTGGACGGACGCATGCCATCCAGGGACAATGGCCAAATCCCAAGTCGCTCCTTGTGCCAGCGAAGATGCCATTCTCCACTGTTCAGGAAATTGTCCCGTGAAAGGGTCGCAAACGGTGCCACCGCCACATAGCCAAACCCAAATTCGAGCGTATTCTTTGCGCCCCAACCTCGTGGGTTGAGGTGCACCACGGAGGTGCCCAATTTGGGTCCATAACGGGCATCGTTCCGAACCAAATCCAATTCAAACCCCACATCGTGTGACGGTCTC
>JBELJW010000086.1:0-8556 GCA_042089975.1 Flavobacteriales bacterium
ACTGTCCAAGAAGTTGTTTAGTCCTTGGCGGATGTTGTAGGATCGTCGGACATCGGCGGTCCATTTGGCCCCGTCCTCGGACCATTTTTTTTCAAAGCCCACGAAGGCATCTCCTCCTTGGGAATCGTTGGTGCTCTGCTCGCTCCGAAGCACTTCCGTCGTGACACCGTCCAACGCCCCACCCACCCAAAATTCAGCCGTCGAGGTGGAATCCCAGCCGTTGCGGCTGCCTTGGTTGGCATTGAGGCCAGCAAAGAAGGTGAGGTTGTTTTCCATTCGCCAATCTGCTTTGAGGGAACCCGAAAGACTCCTTCGTTCTGAATCGCCAGGTCTCTGCACATTGGAAGATGAAGTGGAATCCTCCGACCAGAATTGTGTGCGCATGGTTTCTCCTCGCATGAACATCTGCCGGTCGTTCCAGCCCATGTTGCTGCTCAGCGACCACTTGGCAGTTCGGTAATTGAGGTTTGCGTTGGCGTCGTGGTTGTCGCCGGTCCCATAGGTGGCCTGCAACTGCCCACTGAACCCTTCCAATCGGTTCTTCTTGAGGACGATGTTCAAAATCCCTGCGGTCCCATCGGGGTCGAAGCGCGCGGAAGGGTTGGTGATCAACTCCACACGGTCCACAGCACTTGCCGGCAAGGACTCGAGAAAGGCCTCTCTTGCCCCACCGGAGAGGCCAGAAGGTCGACCGTCGATCAAAATCTGCACCCCAGAAGATCCACGGAGGGTGATGTTGCCGTCAATGTCCACTTGGACGGAAGGAATGTTCTCGAGCAATTCAGTGGTGTTGCCTCCTCGGCTCGTCAAATCGTTGCCCACATGGAACACCCGCCTGTCGACACGCATTTCCATGACGGAGGCCTGTTCCACCACCAAGGCTTCGTTCAAGGCGGTGATCTCAGGCTCCAGTTGTAGGGTGCCCACGTCCCATTTCAGGGATTCAGGATTCCTGGGAGTGCACATACGCGGTCCAACGCGTTGGGTTTGGTAACCAGGAAAACGCACTTCCAACAAAAGACGTCCCACCTCCACTTTTTCCATGCGGAAGGCCCCCTCTTCTGAACTCAAGACGCCGTCCAAGACGGAGCTGTCCCTTGCGCTGACCACCACCACCGAAGCAAAGGGAAGTGCCTCTTGGGTTTCAGCATCTTGCACCACCCCAAACAAGGTCACGAGCTTGGGCTTGGGTCCACGTTCATCTCCTGGTCCACCCTTGCGGGAGGATGGGGGTCCTGTTTGGCCCCAAGACGTTGCCACTAGGGCCAAGAAGAACAAAAGCGTTGAACCTTGGGCAAGCTGAACAACAGGACGTAGGATGGCTCGAAGCATGGGAAGAAGACGTCAGGGACGGGAAAATGTTCAATTCACGTGGGATTCTCACACAATTCAAAGGTAGGGCCGCCCGCCCCTCTTATCTTCGCCTCCATGCGCGAGGTGGCCCACATTCCGCATCCGATCATGCGGGTGACAGTGCACAACTACAACGGCCAGTTCCGATTGCAGTTTGTGTTGGATCGATTTGAGCAAGCGTTCAAGTTTGCCGAGTCCGACCACACCCTTGCGGAGGTGGAGTCCGAAGCTGCACGAATGGCGGAGGAAGTGCTCATGCGCTTTGTGGACATGCGCGCCCAACTTCAACAATCTCAAAGCACATCATGACATCGAATTCCCCCAACTGGCTGATTCCAGTCGCCGCTTTTTTTGCGATTTGGCTCGTTTGGCTGACGTGGCTCGTGGTGGGTACTGAACCCACGTTGGCGGACCAAGCAGAGTCTTCTGGCGGTCCTGTGGTGGCCTTTGTGCATGGCGATTCTCTTCAAGAAGGCATGGCCTTTGTGCAAACATTGAAGGCGAATTTGGAAGTTCAAATTGACGCGAGGGAGGAGCGTTTGCAGGCGGACGCTGCGCCCCTCCAAGAAGAGGCACAAGAACTCTTGGACTACGCTCAGGGCGGCAGTGCCACGCCAGAAGAACTGGACATTGCCCAGCGACGCATCATGGAATTGGAAGATGCCCTGAGGGCCATGCAACGCGCAGCTGAGCAAGACGTTTTTGTCGCAGAACAAAACATGAAGTCGATCCTTGCCGAGGCCTTGCGTCGCAATTTGAAGGCCCACGCCGAGGATGAAGGCATCGATTTCATCTTGAATTGGGGCTTGAGTGGAGAGGGGGTCCTTTACGGAAAAGAGCCATGGGACATCACGTCGGAGGTTTTGGACCGCATCAATTCAGGCACCCCCCAAGCCAGCAATTCCGACTCAGAATGACCATCGCGGCCCAAAAGAAATCGGCCCACATCGTGGACCACGTGCTCTACTGCTGGCAGATGGAGGACCTGATTCGGGCTGCACAGTTCCAACCTGCTGTGCTCGAATCTTGGGCAGAGCAACAGGCCATTCAGGAGGGGACTGACCCTCAAGCAGAAATCCAGTGGATGCTGGACTTGGCCGCCTCTCTTCGTGCTTCGGACGCCATGGAGCATGGACATGCCTCCACGGTGCAAGAGACGATGATGGAGTTGGCCCATCTCCACGAATTGCTTTTGGGCACGATGGCCGATGCGACGTACCAGTCAGCCTTTGAGGCTGCAGCCCCCATGCTTGAGGACCTTTCCAAAAAAATAGACAAGCAGACCCACCCCGTGGAGCAACTCATGGTAGGACTCTATGGTTGGTTGGTGCTGCGGATGAAAAAGGAGGCGGTCAGTGCAGAGACCGAATCGGCCATGGTTGGCCTTCGGAATTGGGCCAATGCTTTGGCCCGCGGCCACATGAAGGTCTACTACGGCAAGTGAACCTTTCCCATCCGTCGTCCTTGGTCTGCTGTTGACAACTCCAACGGCTTGGCCTGAGATGCGCGCACTTGTGGGGGATTTTGCAATATGCCCTCAACCCACCTCTGGAAGCCGGAAATTTTGCACCTCTCCGAAGCGTCTGACCGCATCAGGTTGGAGACTTTGAGGTCCTCCGGGACCATTCTGGAGGAGTACGACACCCTCGATGCGCAAGTCGCAGAATGGGCGGTGTGTCACCACCCTCCCGCCAAGCACGACCCTTCGTTGCTTGCCTCCACACTCGCTGAGTTGATGATGGGGCACGACTGGGATCAATTCGGGGTTTGGGTGCACTATCCATGGACGGGGAGGTTGGTGCGTTTGCTTCCAGAAAATGCCTTTGTGGAGGTGCGGACCAACCGAAACAGGGAGAAAATCTCCAAGGAGGAGACCGCCACACTTTCGGGCAAGACAGTGGGCATCGTGGGCCTCAGCGTGGGGTCGACTGCGGCCATTTGTTTGGCGATGGAGCGTGGATGTGGAAAGCTCAAGTTGGCCGATTTCGATGTGATTGAACTGTCCAACTTGAACCGGATTCGTTGTGGATTGCACGAGCTTGAATTGCCCAAATGGGTGGTCACCGCGCGCCACATTGCAGAATTCGATCCCTTCATGACGTTGGAGATTTTTGAGGATGGCATCCATGCAGAGAATGTCCAAGCCTTCGTCGATGGATGCGATGTGGTCATTGATGCATGCGATTCTTTGGCCATCAAGGCACAACTTCGGATCACAGCAAAGACCCATGGATGCCCCGTGGTGATGGACACCAACGACAGGGGCATGCTGGACATTGAGCGTTATGACCGATCGGATTGGACCGCCAACGGTTACCTCCATGGAAGCATCGACGAAGCCTCCATGCAAGCTTTCTCCCAAGCACCCTCCTGGACCCCTGAAGCCCTTCAAGCCTTCGTCAATGTCGAGCAGGCTTCTGACCGTGGCCGCATGAGCTTGCCCAAAGTGGGTACTGAACTTGTCAGTTGGCCACAAACGTACACGGGGGTTGCCGCTGGTGGCGCCCACGCCGCCGAAGCCTGCCGCCGTTTGGCCTTGGGCGAAGAACTTCCCGACACGCGCATCACACTCGATTTGAATGAGCAGCTCTCCCTCCAGACCATCGGTTGAACGCCTTCAATCGGCGCAGGCGATTGACGAAGCCATCGTGCTGATGTCGCGCGCCAACCAAGACCCGCAGTTGTGTCGGCGTCTGTTGGAAGGCCACAAAAGAGTGTTGGAAGCATACGGCATCAAGAATTTGTCGTCGTTTCGTACGGACTGGTTCCGAAGAGACGATGTCCTGGTCATCGCGGTGTTGACCCCAGATGGAGAGCGTGTCTTGGCCGGTGCGCGCATGCATCCCGGCATGGTGGCGAATGACTTCCCTCTTCACCAGGCCGTGGGTCACATGGATGAGAAGGTGGGCAATTTCATGGAAGACATCTTGCCCGATGGTGCCTACGAACTGAATGCCCTGTGGAATTCCATTGAACTTGCAGGAATGGGGATGGGGTCTGAGTTTTTGATTCAGGTGGCCATGGCGGCCATGCCCTTGTTGGGGGCCAAGCATTTGGTGGCGTTGACCTCCCCAGTGACGCGTCGTTGGAGAGAGCGCCATGGGTGGCGTCTCCGGAGTGAATTGGGCGACGATGGGTACTTCATTTATCCCACGGACTCCTTGCGGGCAAGCATTGAGCATTACAAACATCCGGAATACCAGGGACAGGTTGCGCCTGACGTGGAGGCATTGATGACCGGCATTCGTGAGCGTCCCCAGGACGTCACTACGCATGTGAATGGCCCCAAGGGTCAGCTGAAGATTCGACTGAACCTCACGATTTGATGGGAGGTTCAACCGTTCGTCGATGCGCCCGTTGGGGAGTGCTGTGGGCGGTTCTCAGCACCTTCGTCGCTCCGCAGGCTTCATGGGCGCAGGATCCCCATCGGTACTTGGGGAAGGAAATGCGTCTGTTGGCATGGCAGGCAGGCGAAGCTTCCACCACGCTGCCAAACTTGAATGCTTCGGGAAGTGAAACTTGTGCTGAGGTGCCCACGCTGAACGCAAGCCTGCACCTTGGCAGTCCCGTTTGGCACTGGTTCGAGGTGGATTTGTCGCGATTTGAGATGCAGGGACAATGGTTGGAGGTGGCTTCCGCCATGTGCGATTCGTTGGTGTGCATTGCCTCATGTGAGGGAAGCGAGTTGTACAGAATGGAAGCCCATGGATCGGGTGCCAGATGGCACCAAAATGGACCGTGGGATGGCAGCAATTATCCGAGGTTCCCGATGCCAGATCAAAACTGCCCAGGATTCAAGGTCCATCTTGGGGTCAAATCAGGGAAGCAGATGGTCTTGCCAGTGCGCATGGAAAGGCCCGCGCGGTTGCGGAGTTACAGCCTTGGCCGCGACCTTTTCTTTGCCTTCTACGGGGGCATCATGATGGTCATGCTGTTGTACAATTTGGTGCTGTACTTCACGGTGAAGGACAGAAGCTACTTGTTGTACGTTCTGTTCTTGATTGGTGTGGCCGGTTCTCAGCTGTTTTTGGAAGGGTACCAAGGGGTGTTGTTTGGTCTGGACAGTTCCACGTGGTGGGGCATGCGCGCCGTGCACATGATGGGCATCTTTTCAGGCACCACAACCATCCTTTTTGTCATTCGGTTTTTGAATTTGAAGCGGAATGCACCACGGTACCTCAAGCTCTTCCAAACCTTTTTGTGGGCCTATGTGGTGGTGGTGGCCGTCACGGCAACAGGTCGACTGAACCTGGGGTTTTTGCTGATCAATGTGGTGGCATCCGCAGCATTGTTGGCCGTTCCTGCCGCCCTTGAGGTGCGGAGAGCAGGGCAGAAGTCTGCGACGTTTTTGCTGGTGGCATTCACCACGTTTTTGATTGCAGTGTCGGTTTTTGCCCTGAAGGAATTTGGCATTCTCCCCCACAACCAATGGACGAAGTATGCCATGCCTGTCGGCAGCATTGTGGAGGTGGTTTTGCTCTCCATCGCCTTGGCCGACAGGATCAACCAGTTGAAAAAAGAGTCGTCTTTGGCCCGGGAAGAACAGCTCAAGGTGAGCCAGTTGAATGAAAAGATTGTGAGGGACCAAAACCAGGTTTTGGAATCCAAGGTGCTCGAGCGAACCGAGGCATTGGAGTCCCAACGCGACTCCCTCGAAGGGGCATTGAAGGAGTTGCAGATGACCCAAGACCAATTGGTGCAGTCGGAGAAGTTGGCGAGCATTGGACAGTTGACGGCGGGCATCGCCCACGAGTTGAACAACCCCATCAACTTTGTGTCTTCCAGTGCACAGAGTTTGCGGAGGGACTTCGACGATGTGTCGGCGGTGGTGGCGGCCCTCGATCAACTGCATGGCACAGAATCGGAACTCCTTCCACAGGTGGAGGCCTTGCACAAGATGTTGAAGGAGATGGATTTGGCCTTCACCATGAAGGAAATTGAGGAGTTGCTGACGGGCATTGAGGATGGCGCCCAACGGACAGCGGAGATTGTCAAGGGCCTTCGGATCTTCAGTCGAATGGACGGTGATGCGGCCATCCAGGCGAACATCAATGAGCTTTTGGAATCGACCATGGTCATCCTGCGTTCCTCGTTGAATGGCGAAGCATCGCTTGTGTTGGACCTCTCTGCGGACGATACAGAAGTTTCTTGTCAGCCAGGAAAATTGAACCAGGTGTTCATGAACCTGATCAACAATGCGGCCCAAGCCACCCAGAGCCGGCCCAGAGCCGAGCGAGAGGTCACCATCCGGACCCGGAGAATTGTCGACGAGGGCTCAGCCAAGGTGCAAGTGGCCATCCAAGACAATGGGGTGGGGATGGACGACGAGACAATGGCCCAAATTTTTGATCCTTTCTTCACCACCAAGGCGGTTGGGGAGGGGACGGGGTTGGGGCTCAGCATTGTCAAGGGCATTTTGGACGACCATCACGCCGCGCTGGACATTCAGTCGACCCTAGGCCAAGGTTCCACCTTTCTCATCACCTTTCCCGCATGATTCACGTACTCTACCTCGACGACGAAGAACACAATTTGACAGCCTTTCGCGCCGCTTTCCGTCGCGACTTTCAAGTCCATGTGACCACCTTGGCCTCCGAGGCCGTCAGGATGCTGCAGGAGCATCCCATTGAAGTGGTCATCTCAGATCAAAAAATGCCCGACATCAGTGGGGTGGAGTTTTTTGAAATGATCATGTCCGACCATCCAGATCCGGTGCGCATGCTCTTGACCGGTCATGCAGACATCGATGCCGTCATCGACGCCATCAACAAGGGGAGAATCTACAAGTACATCGCCAAGCCATGGAACGAATTGGAGCTGAAAAAGCTGGTGGAGGAAGCGAGCGGCATTTACCGACAGCGTGCCCAAAGCAGCGAGAGAAGTGCCTCTTACGGCAAGAATTTGAAGGCCATGCGTGAGGCGTTGTTGCAGTTGCGTGACGATTGCAACGGTCACCCGGGCTTGGGGGAGGAGAAAGCCCAATGGTCGGAGGTCCTGTCCCGTTCCATTCGATGGATTGAACATCCAGACGCTGATTTTTGACGGTCGAGGACAGAGTGCGCGTGGAGAGCTGAAGGTCTTCGTATCTTAACGACATGCAAATCCTGCTCATCGACGACAGCGACATTGACAATGCGGTCAACACCAAGTTGCTCAAGCTTGCGAGAATCAGTCAGGATATCACGGCCTTCACCGATCCCAAAGCTGCTCTGGCGTTGATTGAACGCGAAGGAGCTACTTGGACTTCCCCACGGTGGGTGCTGTTGGACATTCGCATGCCCAACATGGATGGATTTGCTTGGCTCGATTCGTTCCGTGACCTGCCCGAGGCGACCCGTTCCATGTGCCGGATTTTCATGTTGAGTGCCAGCATTGACAGAAAGGAATTGCGTCAAGCTGAAGACGATGCCAGCGTCATCGCGCTAATGGAAAAGCCCTTGGACGTGTACATGTTCAGGCAGCTGCTCGACCTCTGAATCACCAACGCATGGGCACCTCCATCAGCAAAAGCTGACTGTTCTTGGCCGTTTCAATTTCGATTTCTGGGACCTCCCAGATGCCCACGGCATCCTTCCTCCCAAGGGCAATCCCACCGATTTGGGCTTCTCCCTCCAACACCATGGCGTACAGACCTTGGCCTTCACCATGCATGCGATGCGTGTGGTGGCCTCCCTTCTGCATTTTGCCCAGGTAGAACCAAGCATTTTGATGGATGCGGACGCCCTCTGATCCATCTGGGGAAACAATGCAAGGCAGGTCGCCGGAGTCTCCCGTTTGGGGCACTTCAATTTGGCCATAGGTAGGGGAGAGGTTGCGCTCGTCTGGGAACACCCAAATCTGGAGGAATTGTACTTCTTCTGTCGGGTGGTGGTTTTTTTCGCTGTGCACGACACCGGTCCCCGCACTCATGATTTGGACCTCCCCCTTCCGGATGACCGTTTGGTTGCCCATGTTGTCTTCATGTTCCAAGGCACCTGACAAGGGGATGCTCAGGATCTCCATGTTGTCATGAGGGTGGGCGCCAAAACCAGCCCCTCCCACCACACAGTCGTCGTTCAGCACCCGCAAGGCGCCAAAGTTCATGCGCTCAGGATCGTGCCATTGGGCAAAACTGAAGCTGTTGGAGGTGCGCAGCCAGCCGTGGTCGGCATGGCCGCGGGAGCCGTGGGTGTGAACAACGGTCTTCATGGGTGGGATTCAAAA
>JBELJW010000087.1:0-8477 GCA_042089975.1 Flavobacteriales bacterium
ATGGAGCATTGCCAAGTCCCTCTGCGCTCAGCTCCAACGACATTGGTCTTGGGAACTCCCTCCTTTTTGGGGAACAGAGATGATATGGGGGCTTTGGCTGCTGGGGTTGGGCTATACTTTGCATCTCATGCCTTCTTCCTGGCAGGCACAAAAAGAAACCACGCTGCACAAGCTTCCGTTGGGGGTGCTTTGGGCGGCGTGGTGCGCATGCGGTTGTCTCGCCGTTTGGACACAGTCGTCCTATGGCAAGCCATTCATTTACTGGCAGTTCTGACTCAGCGAGTGGGCTGGGTGCCTGTCTGCACTTGCTGGTAGGCACTGCAGCTCTGGGTTTGAGTGGCGCAAGAAGCTAAGGTCGCTGCAAAAAGTGAAGCTCCGAGGAGCCAGGCGAAAAAAGAAAGTTGACGGGTCTTCATGATAAGCAAGATGGCCCTTCTGTTCGCCAAAGTCAAGGCCAAGGCCAAGGTTTTCCAACATTCCAACGTGTACTTTCGCATCATGGCCCCCAATCGACTCCTCGATGCCGTCCTCGGCATCCTCCTCAGCTACAACGCCGTTTTCACCGCTGCCCAGTGGATGGGTGAATCAAGGGCTTTGGCGGCGGCGATGTCGGACGTGCAATCCATTGTCAATGTGCTTGAATTGATCGCCGTCGGAACCCTCTTTGTCGACCTCGTGCTGCGCTACGACCATTTCTCCGATCGCTGGCGAATTCCCCGTGTGGTCGGCGTTGGAATTTGTCTGACTGGAATGCTGTTCAAGTGGTTCATCCTCTACCTGCATTTGAGCTATTTGGTCGACTGAACACGAGACCAGAGGATGAAAGGTGAGGGTCAATCCTCGTCCAGATGGTACTCCATGTCCCCAGCAGGCAAATCGCGGGGCATCATGCGGAACACCTGATAGCGTTGCTTGACGTACTGAATGAACTCATACTGAGACCATTGCTTGAGCATGGCATCACCCGGGTCGCAAAACCGTGCAAAGGCATCGAATTCCCAAGGTTCCAAATCCACAATGTCATAGTCCACGTACTTGGTGAACAGCTCTTGAAGAAGCTCCCTTCTCTGGTCGTCGTTCTCAAGCTGGGCGACCAAACGGCGACTTTGGGCTTCCCGAGCAAAGGTCTCATAGAGGAAGGTGATGGGGCTCTGCATGGCATCGACCCCCGACAGGCGGAAATCCTCTTCGCGGTACCCCAACGCCTGGATGTCACGCACAATCTCCCGCAGCGTTCTAGGCGCAATGACCTCCGCAGTGCCGACTTCCACTTGAAGCACTTTCAGCCGGATGTCCATTCGCGCATCTGTCGCCACGAGACGCTCCATGGTGTGGTAACCCACCGCGCCGAACACGAGCGTGTCCCCCAGCCTCGCACGGACCAAAAACTCCCTGTCACTGCCCACAAATTCACCGGCACTGCTCCTGCGGTTCACGACCATGGACGAAGGAACCCAACGACCTGACTCGTCGGACACGGCTCCAGAAATGACCACGACGGAGTCCTGTGCCGTGAGAGGAAAGGCCTCACCCTGGGCCCAGGACATGGTCCCGCCCAACATCCAACAAACGACGGCGATGAACAGGGTGCGCATGTCTGCAAAGAAAAGAAAAGGTCATTCCATCAGGGTGAACCTTTCACGTATCTTACCAACGTGAGCAGTTCCTCTTCTTCCCGAAAAGACGCAAAAACAAGGGCAAGGGCCAACGCAAAGGCGCACATTCTACGGGCCCAACATTGGACCCCTTCCTCTTTGGCTTCAGCCGTGCGCGAAGGGCATCGCGAGGCCTTGGCCCAAGCGATCACATGGGTCGAAAGCACATTGCCGGAGCATCAGGAGCGCATCGCCCGGCTCTTGGAGGAAATTGGCACGCCCGCATTGAGGAGCAAACGCCTCGGCATCACAGGGATTCCTGGCGCGGGAAAAAGCACCCTGATTGAACGTTTTGGCATGGAGGCTGTCCAGCGTGGCCACAAGGTCGCTGTGCTGGCCATCGATCCCTCGTCCACAAGAACGAAGGGTGCTCTGCTGGGCGACAAAACGCGGATGCACGATTTGTCCATGGAACCCCAAGCCTTCGTCAGACCCACCTCTGCTTCAGGCACCCTAGGAGGGGTCGCAAGGGCCACGGCAGAAGCGATTTTGTTGTGCGAAGCAGCGGGGTTCGACATGGTTCTTGTGGAGACTGTGGGGGTTGGCCAAAGTGAAGTGGCCGTCAGGGAGATGGTCGACATCTTCGTCTTGACCTTGATTGGAGGAGCTGGAGACGACGTTCAAGGCATCAAACGCGGGGTCGTGGAAATGTGCGATGTGTTGCTGATCCATAAGGCAGATGGAGAGCACATTCCATCTTGCCAAAAGACAGCGGCTGCTTATCGCCAAGCCCTTCATTTGTTTCCTTTGCCACCCTCTGGGACTGCCGCTGAGGTGATGCTGGCTTCAAGTTTGACAGGAGAAGGCCACGACAAATTGTGGTCCCACCTCATGGATCTTGAAACGGCATGGAGGGCATCTGGCTGGTGGGAAGCTCAGCGCAAAACACAGGAAGCACAGGCCATGCACCGACATGCCAAGCAGTTGCTGGTCGACCATCACATGCACCATCGGCAGGCGCAATGGGAGGCCCTGGAACAACAGCTGGAACAACGCAGCACTGGTGCCTTTGCCGCGGCTCGGGCTTGGGTCAATGCAGCCTTGAAAGCCAACGAAGGAAACCAAACATGATGGGCGCCTGGATCGGGGCATGCGTCTTTGCGGTACTTGGCTTTTTCATGGGTTCACATGGGGCCAGGAGACGTGCGCTTCGACATGCCAAGCCCTTCAACGGACCGACCTCATTGGACCTCTTGAGGCTTGAACGGCGGATCCAATTTGCCCAAAATGCCAGGATGCGCCTGGAAGAACTGTCGCACCAGCATGCCACACTCTCCAAAGAAACCGATGTCCTTGAGGCGCTGAGGAGGGTCAAGCGCGGGACTTCTCAAATGCTTGCCCTGCTCGCTGCAAAACTTCAACCTCCCCATCCCATTACGACGGAGGAGGCTGAAAATTTGGAGGGCTTGTTGGGGGCATCTGGCAAAGCCCTGCGCCTCACGTTGGACCTTGGACGCGCCCCTCACCAGTCCAAAGATGACTGGGAAGCTAAGGCCCAATCCATCCAAAATTCACTCGAAAAATTTTTGCCTGAAGGGAAGATTTTAACTATTGCAAATCAGCAAGATGCAATGTCTCACCTCGTCAAAATGTTTGATGAATTCGAACGGTTTCAGGACCGGACAATTGAGGCCACTTCCTCCACTTTCAATTGAACCTGGGTGCCCGCGGTCATGTCTTTCAGGGCCACCGTTCCTGAACCACGCTCCTCCTCTCCCTGCACCACCACCCAACGCACCCCTCGGTCGTTGGCATATTTGAATTGACGCTTGAACTTGGCTGGTTCAGGATAGAGTTCGACAGAAAGTCCTTGTTGGCGAAGATCGTGGGCGATTTGAAGCTCCGACTCCACCTCCCCTCCCTCTGACTGCACCACCATCACGTCAAGGCCCACATTCGACAGTTCAGGCCAAGCGTCAAAGTGGTTGAGCACGTCTTCGATCCGATCGGCGCCAAAGCTGATGCCAACACCGCTCATGCCTTTCCAACCAAAAATGCCTGTCAAATCTGCATACCTGCCCCCTCCGCAAATGCTTCCTACCGGGGAGTCGTCCACCGTCACCTCGAAGATGGCTCCTGTGTAATAGTCCAATCCCCTGGCCAAAAGGGGGTCCAACACCAGAACTTCCGGAGGCACCCCCAATGCAAGGGCACGCTTCAAAAGCGACTCCAAAGACACCAATGCGTCTTGGGCTTCATGCGAATGGGCCATGGTCTGCGAGACGGCCTTGAGCACCTCTGTTGAGGAGGGCAAGCCGCGCATGTCGACGAGGACCTGCAAAAACCCTGATGTCTCTTGGGAAAGGCCGCGTTGGGCGAGTTCCTTGGTGACACCTTCCACACCGATTTTGTCCAGTTTGTCCACGGCAACCGTCCAATCTGCAAACTCACTTTCTTTCACCCCACTCGCGAGGGCAAGGGCAAGGAGCAACCGCCGGTCGTTGATTTTGATTCGGTAGCCCGGGACATGAAGCGATTGGAGCCCCTCGTGAAACACCTGGATCAACTCCAATTCAGCGAGTGTGCTTTCCGTTCCAATGATGTCGCAGTCGCACTGGGTGAACTCTTGGTACCTGCCTTTCCCTGGCCGATCGCCCCTCCAGACATTTTGGATTTGGTACCGCTTGAATGGAAACGGCAGTTCGTTCCTGTGCATGACCACAAAACGTGCAAAAGGCACCGTCAAATCGTAGCGCAAAGCCTTCTTGGAGATGCTCGACAAGACTGCCTTGCTGTCCTTGCTGTCCAATGCGTCGGAAGAGGCCTTGGCGAGAAAGTCTCCGTTGTTGAGGATTTTGAAAATCAATTGGTCCCCTTCCTCGCCATACTTCCCCGTCAGCGTGGAAAGGTTTTCGAAGGAAGGCGTTTGAATGGGCAAAAAACCATGGCGCTCAAACACACTTCGGAGCGTGTCGAATAGCCATTGTCTCCGGACCATGGTGGTCGGTCCAAAATCGCGAGTCCCTTTGGGAATGGATGGCTTGCTCATGGCCAAAGAATTCAGGCAATGAAGCTCAGCGCTTCAGCCGGCGCCGGTATTGCACAAACAACGTCACAATCAGCACGGCGGTCAAAATCCAAATCACTTCCATGGCTGCAAACTACAACGCAAAGTCCAAGGTCAGCAGCGTACTTTTGGGAACATGCACCCGTTCGAATCCACCCGCCTTTGGCGGGGTCATCAAGGAGCCGTCTACGACCTCATTTGGCATGCCCACTCGAACGCATGGCTCTCCGCCGGAGGAGATGGTGTGGTGGCATCTTGGCAGGAAAACGACGGAAACGGGAAAGCGATTTTCCAACATGGATCTGCTTTTTACAGCGTGCACGCCTCGGGGGCGGGCACCGTGGCCGGGAACAGCAGCGGCGAAATCTTTTGGACCCTTGGGGAGTCGGTGAAAAAGTACACCGTCCACAAGTCGCCGGTATTTGGTTTTGGGGTCGATTCGGAGGGACAGCTTTGGTCGGGCGATGGGACCGGCAACATTGCCATTTGGGCACCTCACGCCCAAGGACTTGAAATGAAGGCCATGTGGGCCACAGGGTTGGGGAAAATCCGGCATTTGTCACCTTCGGGAAAGCAAATGATTGTGGCGTCTTCTTCGGGGAAATGGAGTGTCTTCAGTCTTGAGGGCAAGGTGAGTTTGGAGGTGCAAGCACATGCAAGAAGTTGCTACTGGGCCATCGCCCATCCCAACAAAGAAGGTGTGGTGTTGAGCGGCGGACAAGATGGAGAATTGACGGCGCACCAAGGCAAGGAAGAGATCATGCGGCTGGCGGTCCACCAATCGGCCGTCTACCGCGGGCTGGTCCAAAATGAGGTCCTTTGGACCGCTGGCAGGGACAAGGAAGCCAAGGCATGGAGTTTGAACAACCTCGAGTCACTTGGGAAGTTGCCGCTCCCCCACACACGCTCCATCAATGCCCTCGCACTTGGAGGGACCGACAACAAGTTGTTGGGCACTGGGTCGGACGACAGAAGCATCAAGCTCTGGGCCCAAAAGGAAGGCCCTGCAGACAAGTGAGTTCCTTGCGGCTCTTTGGCGACTGCGCCCGAGGGCTCACCAAACAATCGGGGTTTGGCCCCAGGCCGCGAGGGCCTCGTTTGCCTTCGTGAACGGTCGACTCCCCCAAAAACCGCGGTAGGCCGCCAGGGGGCTGGGATGGGGGGAGCGAATGCACATGTCCTCTGTCCGTTCCTCTCCAAGGCGGTCCAAGACGCGGCCATGAAGCATTTGTGCGGGTTTCCCCCACAACACCCAAACGAGGCGAGGCCTTTCTCGGCAGAGGGCGCACAGCGCTTCGGTGACTGCCTCCTCCCAGCCCAACTTTTGGTGGGCCCCGGCCTGCCCTTTCTCGGTTGTCAACACTGCGTTCAGAAGCAACACCCCTTGTCGCACCCAATCCCCCAAATCGGCAGGACGCTCGATGGGGCAACCTACATCGGAAGCCCTTTCCTTGAAGACGTTTCGCAAAGAGGGTGGCCATGGCAAACTCGCATCCGCCACACTGAATGCAACACCATGGGCTTGGCCTGGGCCGTGGTATGGATCTTGGCCCAACACGACCACCTTCACTTCCTCGGGCCTCGTCCACTCCAAGACCTGCCAAATCTGATGCAACGGTGGGCAAAGAACCCCATTTTCATGGGCTTGCATTATCTTTTCGACCACAGGAGGAGCTCCCCTTCCATCCGGGGTCAGGTCCACACACCATCCTGGCCACAGGGGATGCCATGCCTTTGGCATTTGAGGACTGTTTTTCTGACGTTTGGTGGAGGGCATTCGCATGTTTTGTGGAAAAAGTATGACGACATTCCCGCCGCCAGCTTTCAACGGGACAATCTAGGGGGTATTTTTGCGCTTTCCCACTTGATTTCAACCATGACCGAAGCCCTGCCCATCGACGAAGCAATTGCCAAGCGCATGCAAAGCAAAAAGGGCAAGGAACTTTATGGTTATCAAAAGAATGCGATCGACACCATCATGTCCCGCATTCGGAAATTCCCCGAAGGTTACAACTTGCTTTACCAGCTTCCGACTGGGGGCGGAAAAACGGTGATCTTCTCGGAGTTGGCCAAGCGCTTCATCCTGGAAACGGGCAAACGGGTCCTGATTCTGACGCACCGGATTGAACTTTTGGGTCAAACCTCGTCCATGCTCACGGAAATTGGGGTTCCCAACAAAATCATCAACAGCAAGGTCAAGGAGCTCGAAGACAGCGACGACCATTGGTGTTTTGTGGCGATGGTGGAAACCCTGAACAACCGCCTCAACGACGAGCAAATCGAATTTGCCGACTTGGGGTTGGTGGTTGTGGACGAAGCCCACTACAACAGCTTCAGAAAGCTGTTCAAGCACTTTGACAGCCAAATCCTCCTCGGCGTGACCGCCACCCCACTTTCCAGCAACATCAAGTTGCCCTTGCACGACAACTACTCGGAGCTCATTGTTGGTGAATCCATCGCCAATTTGGTGGGCCAAGGGTTTCTGGCCAAGGCTGGGACCTACAGCTACGACGTGAACCTTCGGGCCTTGAAGGTTGGCATCAATGGGGATTATACTGTCAGTTCCTCTGAACGGCTTTACGGCAACTTCCTGATGCAGGAGAAACTGCTCTACGCCTACGAAGAGAAAGCAAAAGGCACGAAGACCCTCATCTTCAACAACGGCATCAACACCTCCAAGCAGGTCCAGGCCATGTTCGAAGAGGAGGGCTATGCCTGCATGCACTTGGACAACACGCACAGTGAAAAAGAGCGGGCGGACATCTTGCATTGGTTCCACACCACTCCTGACGCAGTGCTATCCTCAGTGTCGATTTTGACCACGGGCTTCGACGAACCTTCTGTGGAAACCATCATCTTGAACCGCGCCACAAAGTCCCTCACCCTTTACCACCAGATGATAGGCCGTGGGTCCCGGATTTTGAAGCACAAAAGTGCCTTCACGGTCATTGACCTCGGCAACAATGCCAGGCGCTTTGGACTTTGGGATGCCCACATCAACTGGCATGACATTTTCAAATCTCCTCAATCGTACATCGACGGCCTGTACACCGACGAAGAAATCGAGGAGGAATTCGTCTATGAAATGCCGGAGGAATTGGCCGAGCGATTCAAAGGCGGCCCGGAAATGACCTTCGATATGGCAGAAACCTACGCTGAAGTCACACGCATGGCCTTGCGCCCCAAAGAGGCCATCCACCGAAGCATGGCCCAACATGTGGCCATGATCCAGCATGCATCCGACGACTATTGGGATGCCGTGGAAATTGTGGACTTGCTTGGTGACGACATCAAGTTCAGGGTGAAGCAATACGCCAAGTGCATTGCCAAGGCCACGGCGAACTACCGCAGCTGGCTCGAGGAGGAATACACGAGGAACCTGAAGACCTCGCTCCGACACGCGTTCAACGACGAGGAGTGAATCCCGCCCTCGACGGCCACCAGCTGACAGCCGTCATTCACAAACTTCATCGCCCCAACCCTGACGGACAAATGCTTGTCCAATACCTTCCTTGGCATGAATGCCATCGGGTGCATCGTAGGGTTTCTATGTGGACTGCTCGGCGGGGTCCTCTGGGTCAGGTACGTCCTCCCCATGGCGCCACGTCCTCCAAAAGACCCTCCTTCGTGGCTTGAGCGTCACCAACAATTGAGGCACACCGAGGCCATGACCACGTCACAATCAAAGCTCGATGCCCAAAGGCACGAGGTGCAACGTCAGACCCTCCATCTTCACTTGAGCCCCCATTTCATGTTCAATGCCTTGTCCTCTGTGCAGTGGCAAGCCGCTCAAGGGAAGTGGGCCAACGCCCAAT
>JBELJW010000088.1:0-8399 GCA_042089975.1 Flavobacteriales bacterium
GGAGCCCCATAGACTGCATCTCCAATGATGGGGTGGCCCATAGCCGAGGCGTGCCTTCTGATTTGATGGGTCCTGCCTGAATGCAAGTTCCATTCCAAAAGCGTGGCGTGCCCATGGACGGCCCAACTGCGCTGGCCCAAGTTTTGGAAGTCCGTCTTTGACAGCTTGCCTTCCAAGGGCATTCCGCAAAGGCCTTTGCAGGGAATCCCATTTCCTGCAACCCAAGCGTGGTACGTTTTGCCCACCCTTGGCCACATCTGTTGCAAAATGCGCAAGGTTTCGAGGTTTTTGGCAAACATGACGGGGCCTCGGGTGCCGTAGTCCAGGCGATGGACAGGATAGATCGGTGCATCTTGTTGGACCTGATGAACCAGGCTGGACTTGCTCCGCCCATGGGTGGGGATGCCCGCTTGCTTGAGCACCACAATGTGGTCGTGGTCGGAGTACAAAAGGGTCATTTGAGGGTGTTTGCGGCAAAGGTGAATTTAACAAAATGATGGCTGTAATATCATTTTATGACGCCGAAGCCCTATCTTTTGACGATAAACCCAAATCATGAAGCAAGTATACCAAACCATTGCTGCGCTGACGTTGGTTGTCGCTTTGGCGTCTCCCACATGGGCGCAGTCGAATTCAACCGAAAGCAAGACTGACCGCGAGCGTGTTTGTCATACCATGGGGAACCTTGACCGGTTGATTCATGCCCACCCGAAGATGGAGCAACGCATGGCGTCCATCGAAAAGCAAACGAATGCTTTTGTGAAGCGCATGAAGAACAATCCACAGGAGCGTTCTCAAATGGTTGTCACCATTCCTGTTGTGTTTCACGTGCTGTACAACACCGCAGCAGAAAACATCAGTGAAGCACAAGTGCTGAGCCAGTTGCAAATCATGAACGACGACTTCCGCCGTTTGAACGCCGACCAAGACAATGTATGGTCCCAAGCTGCGGATACGCAAATTGAATTTTGCTTGGCCACCCAAGATCCCCAGGGAAACCCATCGGATGGCATTTTGCGCGTGCCCACCTCGGTCACCCAGTTTGGCACCAACGACAACATGAAATTCAGTTCGCAAGGAGGTTCAGACGCTTGGCCAGCTTCCGAGTACTTGAACTTTTGGGTGTGCGATTTGGGGGCAAGTCTCCTGGGATATGCACAATTCCCCGGTGGTCCAGCAAACACAGACGGGGTGGTGTGCACGTACACCGCCACAGGTGATGTGGGCACTGCACAGGCTCCATTTGACTTGGGAAGAACAGGAACCCATGAAATTGGCCATTGGCTGAACCTTCGCCACATTTGGGGCGATGGAGGATGTGGAGCAGACGACTTCGTGGCCGACACCCCTGAGGATGATGGAGCGAATTACGGCTGTTCTTTGGGTTCTTCGAGCTGCGAGGCTGGTGTTTCTGCGATGGTCCAGAATTACATGGACTATTCTGACGATGCGTGCATGAATTTGTTCACGCAAGGCCAAGGGGACCGCATGAATGCACTTTTCCAGGCAGGAGGAGCACGTGCGAGTTTGTTGAATTCTCCAGGTTGCACTCCTGCCGTGCCAGACTTCGACCTGGACGCCCAAGCGCAATCGGTTCTTTCGCCCAGCGCAGGAATTTGTGCGGCAAGTGTGACTCCTGTGGTGCGGATCCGCAACAATGGAGCGATTACCTTGACGTCTCTCGACATCGTCTACAGCGTCGATGGCATCGAAGAGGGGAGTTTCACTTGGACGGGAAGTTTGGCGTATGCCGAGTCTGAAGAGCTCACCTTGGCGGACATTGCCCCTGCCGATGGTGACCACACCTTCGCGTTCAGTGTCTCCAATCCCAATGGTCAACTTGACGAAGATTCGGGCAACAATGATGCAAGCAGCTCCTTCTTCATCAACTCTTCAGGGAGCGGCGTGACCATCTCAGTGGGTGGTGGCAGTTGGGACAGCGAAATTGGCTGGTCGTTGGATTTGAATGGACAGAACTACGCTTCTGGGGTAGCAGGGTCAGTCACCGAGTGCCTTCCCAATGGATGTTACACCTTCAGCATGACGGACAGCTATGGCGATGGTTGGAATGGTGCGACGTACACCCTCATTGACGGCGATGGAGTGATCCTCGCCTCGGGTGACCTTGACACGGCACAGTCCGGAGATGGCGCGACGCAAGGATCTGACATTGTGCAACTCGGTGTGGACGACTGCGGTTTGGGTTGCACCGATGCTGCGGCTTGCAACTACGATCCAGAGGCGAATTTGGACGATGGTTCATGTGATTTTGATTGCACGGGTTGCACCGACCCAAGTGCCTGCAACTACGATGAGACGGCCACCCAAGACGACGGGTCCTGCGCTGTCAATGACGATTGTGGGGTTTGCGGAGGTGACAACAGCACTTGCACAGGATGCACGGATCCAGCCGCCTGCAACTACGATGCGAATGCTTTGATTGACGATGGTTCTTGTGCAGTCAACGACGATTGCGGGGTTTGTGGAGGAGACAATTCCACCTGTGGTGGTTGCACTGACCCAGAAGCGTGCAACTACGATGCGGACGCTGTCATCGATGATGGTTCTTGCATCTTGGAAGGCATTGGGTTCACATTGACCCTGTTGACAGACAACTATCCGGGTGAGACGACTTGGACGGTTTCTGACGTCAACGGCAATGAGGTGGCCCAAGGAGGGCCTTATGGTGCGACAGCCACGGAATACATCGAGCAAGTGTGCTTGGGTGCAGGCTGTTACACCTTCTCTTTGTTTGATTCCTTCGGCGACGGCATTTGTTGTGCCTATGGAGAAGGGTCTTACACCATTTCCTCCAACGGATTGGAATTGGGCAGCGGTGGGGAATTTGCCAGCCAAGAAGATGTGGCATTTTGTTTGGGTGAGGACTTTGGGTGCACCGATGAAAGTGCTTGCAACTTCGACCCTGAAGCCGTTTTGGACGACGGTTCTTGCGACTTTGGCTCTTGCCAAGGCTGCACCGATTCAAGTGCATGCAACTATGATGCAAACGCCACAGTGGATGATGGCTCATGTTTGCAGCTGGATGAATGTGGTCTTTGTGGTGGGGACAATTCCACCTGTGGTGGTTGCACCGATCCCTCGGCCTGCAATTATGACGCCGAGGCGCTGATTGACGATGGCTCTTGCGTACTTCCAGACCCTGAAGAAGGCTGCCCAACCTGTGACTATGATTTGAACATTGTCGAAGGGGGCTTGGCAGCCAACGAGCCTGGAACTCCAGTGGAAACTGCCGCGACAGGAACATTGGGGCTGGTGGATGTTGTGCTCAATTGGACCAACCTCACAGGTGATGTGTCATGGGCAGCAGACTTGTTGATTGAGATTGGACTTCCCGACGGAAGCTGCGTGGCCATTGGAGGTTATGATCTCGTGACCGGGTGTCCAAGTCTTGGGGACTATCTCACTTTCTGGCCCGCCGAATGGCAGGCGACGGCGTCAGGCACATACGCCACGACGTTGGACCTGTCAGCTGCAAACCTCAGTGGAACTGGGCTTTGGACGTTCACACTGGTCAATGGGTACGGCACAAGTGCCGGTGCGGGTTATGATTTGACCCTCACCTTGAACGGACTTTGCACGAGCGATTCTGTGGAGGTGTCAGGATGCACGGATGAGACTGCGTGCAACTACAATGCACTTGCGAACCTGGACGATGGCTCTTGTGAGTTTGAGAGCTGCCAGGGCTGCACGAATGCTTCAGCTTGCAACTACGATGCCTCGGCAACAGTCGACGATGGGACATGCCTGCAGCTCGATGCTTGCGGTGTGTGTGGGGGAGACGACTCTTCTTGCAGTGGCTGTACAAACCCGGAAGCTGAAAACTTTGATCCAGCGGCCATTGTGGACGACGGCTCCTGCGAGTTCGCCCCAAATTGCCCTGAGGATTTGAACAACGACGGTCAAATCACGGTCGCTGACATTTTGGAGCTGCTCGCAGACTTCGGCTGCACCAGTGAATGTGGAGCGGATTTGAACGATGACGGTGCAACCAACGTCAACGACATCTTGCAAATCTTGGCCGCCTTCGGGACAGATTGCTGATGGTTTGTCAAAAATGAACCCTCGAACGGCTCTTGGCTGCGCGCTTTCGCGTAGCTTCGAGCCGTTCTTTTATCCAGAAAAATGAAATTGTTTGTGGCCAAGCTCAACCGAGAGGCGGTTGAATCGGATTTGTTGGAATGGTTTGGCGCCATGGGCGCAGTTAAGAGTGTGAAAATTGTCACCGATCGAGACACTGGCCAGAGCAAATGCTTCGGTTTCGTCGAGATGGAGGACAAGGAGGCTGGACAGCGGGCCATTTCAGAGATGAATGGACAGGAGTACATGGAGTTTCGTATGGTGGTGAAAGAAGCTGAGGAGCGCGGCGCGCGTCCAAGCAGACCTCCTCAAGGTGGCGGTTCAGGTCCTTCGGCTGGCCGGTCATTTGGCTCCTCGGATGGTGGTTCTTCTGCTGCTGCGCCACGTTCAGGCGGAGGGGGGTTCTCCAAAGACAAAAAGCCAGCGCCAAAAAAGAAAAAGGTTCAGAAATCGAAGCCGGACAAATACTCGGATGGACCGCGTCAAACCAAGATGAAAAAGACGAGAGGAGGAGGGGGCGCAAAAGGCTGGTCGGATTACGACGAGGAGTATTGATGGACCAATTCTGATTCAAAAAAGCCCCAATTCTGGGGCTTTTTTGATGCAATATCTTTTGAACATCTGAGGGCTGTTGAGACGTGATTTTCGGCCCTTTGGTAGGGGGTTATCGGTCTTTTGGTAACCAAAAGAATGTTTTGGTCGAGGAAATGTGGCGATTCATCCTTATCTTTCAATGTTCAGTAAACAAATTGACATGCGAATTTCTCTCTCCATTCTGTTTTTGTTTTTGTCCAACGCCTTTGTCGCTCAGACTGATGTGCTGGGCTGCAACGTTGAAATAGCTTGCAACTACGATCCTGAAGTCACCATCAACGATGGCACTTGTGATTTCGTCAGTTGTCTGGTTTTGGGGTGCACAGATAGTGCCGCCTGCAACTACAACGATGCTGCAACTGTGAACGACGGTTCATGCGATTATCTCTCGTGCTTGGTGCAAGGATGCACCCTGGCAGATGCTTGCAACTTCGACATTTTGGCCGAGGTCAACGATGGATCTTGTGAGTTTACGTCTTGTGCAGGCTGCACCAATGAATTCGCGGACAATTTTGACGAGACTGCCACCATCGACGATGGAAGCTGCAATCCCATCGAAGGATGCACCAATCCTCAGGCGTGCAATTTCGACGTCAACGCCAACAGCGATGACGGCTCTTGTGATTTCATTTCATGTTTGGCCACGGGCTGCACGGATGCGACGGCGTGCAACTACGACCTGGAGGCTCAGGTCAACGACGGGACTTGTTCGTACCCAGATGCTGGCCGCGATTGTGAGGGGAATTGTTTGGAAGATGCGGATGCAGATGACGTTTGTGATGGAGATGAAATTCCCGGTTGCACTTCGGAAACAGCTCTCAACTACAGTGATGTCGCGACGGATGACGATGGTTCATGCATCGAGCCTGTGGCGGGCTGCACGGACCCTGAGGCTTGCAACTTTGACGTTCTTGCCACCAATGAGAATGGTACGTGTGAGTTCACTTCTTGTGCAGGCTGTTTGCAAGAGTCGGCTTGCAACTACGATTCCTCGGCATTGTACGCTGACGAGTCATGTGAATTTCCTGTCTTCGGATACGATTGTGATGGCGAATGCTTGTTGGACGCAGACGGAGATGGAGTGTGTGACCCATTTGAGATTGTTGGCTGTCAGGACGATTCGGCCTGCAATTTTGACCCTGAGGCGACAGATCCAGGAAACTGCAGCTTTGCGTCTCCCAATTTCGATTGTGATGGCAACTCGCTCAAGCCCATTTTCACAATCTTCCCTTCTGATGTAACCCTTCAAGCATGGCAGGTCCCCCTTGCCGGAGAGGCCGTGGTGGAGGCCATTGTGTCTCCGTTTGCTCCCTCTTTTGAGGCCACATTCAATGCGAACGACTGCTACGAAACGCAGTCGTCACCAGTGGTTGTGTTTGCTGGAGAGACCCGTATTGATGGGGTATGTGAGCACGATTACACTCTCTTCAGGAATTGGATTGCCACGGATTGCTCAGGTTACAACCGCACACGTCAGCAAATCATCATTGTGGTGGACACAGTGTCTCCGGAATTGTTCGTCCCCTCGGACATGGTCATTTTGTGCGAGGATGTTGAAACCGCTGATTTGGGGGAAGCATTTGGTCAAGACGACTGCGGCGAAGTTTCCATTGAGATTTCTACAGAAATCGTCCCAGGTGCCTGCGAGGGGAATTACACGATCGTCCGATCGTTCCTCGCCACAGATCCTTGTCTGAATGAAACGATTGGAGAGCAAACCATCGAGGTAGTGGACGATCAAGCGCCGGTGATTACAGCCCTGTCCGATTTGACTCTGGGTTGTGATGCGGTTGTTCCTTCAAACTTGCCAGAGGTGTCGGACAATTGTTCTGATGTTTCCATTGTTGTGGAAGAAACAGAACTGGCTGGAGACTGCCCGCAGGAGCGAACAGTGGAACGGTTGTTCACGGCCACCGATGCGTGCGGCAACTCTTCAACATCGTTGCAAAAGGTGATTTTTGTGGATGAAGAGGCACCTGCCATTGTGGCTGGGTTTTCCGGATGTGAAATCCCCGCTGATTGCGCCATCGAGATCAACGGCCTTGAAGGAGAGTCGCTGCCAGAAGCAGACTTGACATTGCTGGACAATTGCGACGATGCTCCGACTTGGTCGCATACCGACGAGGTCTTGTTCACCTCCAATGCTGCACAAACCATCCTGCGGACATATACGGCTGCGGATGCTTGTGGCAATGCCCTTGAGGTGAGCGAGGTGTACAACGTGACTTTGGCATATGAAGGATGTTCTGATGATACGGCTTGCAACTATGACGCAGAGGTGAATGTCCTCGACGATTCATGTGAGTACTGTTCTTGCGGCACCAACGCCTGCGGTTGTTTGGACGAGGAGGCATGCAATTTTGATGCGAGCGCGTCTTACGATGACGGATCTTGTGAATTCGCAGACCCAGGTTACAACTGCGAAGGGGTGTGTGACGATGTCAACCAAAACGACATTTGTGACATTGAAGAGGCTGGTTGTACAGACAGCCAAGCCTGCAACTATGACGAAGTGGCGGCAGTGGATGACGGCTCATGTGATTATTGCTGTGGTTACGACACCTTCACTTCCTCAGAAGCTGGATATGGTGTGGACATTGAGCTGGTCCAAACGCATGCCGAGGGTTCCTTGGCGGGGTTGAGTACCTACCGCGTCTATGTGACCATGGCTTCTTCAGAAGATGTGTTGACTGCGGTAACCGGCAGCGATGAATTCCCATTGGAATTGGCCACCACCACCACGTTTTACCAAAACGTATTTGGTGGGTGTTTGGGCAGCAACATCAGTCCTGCCATGATGGTGGTTGCGCCAGATGCAGCTTACGACTCATGGGTGACCATTGGCGCGACAAGCAGTGACGATGTGTCGGAGGGAGAGACCCAGTTGATCCCAGGCCTATGGATTGAAGAGTTTGAGTCTGGGAGCAGCATCATGGTCAACGATGGTTTGGGCAGTGGATGGTTCATCATTCCTCCCGGTGGGTTGAATGGCGTTGCTGGCGATGACAATCGGGTCTTGGTGGCCCAATTGACAACAGACGGTCAGATCTCTGGTTCGTTCCGGACCCAAATCTTCCCAGAAGGTGATCAGGTGAATGACATTCGTCCGGATTTGACCTTTGCTCAAGCTCCCCTTGGAGCCTTTGCATGCCCCATCATCGAGGCTGGCCCTGCGGATGAGGTCGTTTCATGTGAAGACGAACTCGAGATGCCCACAGGTTCTGATTTTGTTGTGTCTTATGCGTCTGCCACGGCTGCAGCTTTGGGATGCACCGATGACTTGGTGGTTGAACTCGTCGAAGACAACGTGTCTGGGGGAGATTGCCCAGGGAATTACTCCATTGAGAGAACCTTGATTGTGACCAATTGTGCCGGAGGTTCTGCCAGCTATGTCTACTCGATTCAGGTGCAGGACATCGTAGCTCCCGAGTTTTTGTCGGTGCCTTCCGACTACACCAGCGAGTGCTCTGACGCCTTGATCCTAGACGACGCATCTGCGTCTGACAACTGTGGCGAGGTCACCATCGAGGTGTCCAGCCAAACCATTGCAGGTGGTGCAACAGGGAATTACACTTTGGTGCGGACCTTTGTCGCCACCGATCTATGCGGCAACAGCACGGAGGCGCAGCAGACCATTACGGTTGAAGACACTACGGCTCCTGAGTTCACTTCAGTGCCTGCGGACTACACCAGCGAGTGCTCTGACG
>JBELJW010000089.1:0-8355 GCA_042089975.1 Flavobacteriales bacterium
ACAGATGAGGCTCCTCAAAGAGCTCGGACCATGCATGAACATGGGCTTGAAATGCAGAGACTGTTTTGGGAGTTCCATCCTCCCCTGGCTCGACTTGAAATGGCACCAATCCCTTGGGAAATTGACCGTTGCGAAACATCGAGAACAGCGCATCGAGGACCTCCTCTGTGGACGCCCCATCGAGCCCCCCCCCTTTTTTCAACAAAGATTCTTCCCACTCCTTTCCAAAGGCCAGTTGATTTCGGTTGGCCCACAAGGCCTTTGCCTTTTCCGGATCGCCTCTGAGGACGCTGAACATGCGGGTCGCTGCTCCAGAGGCCGGAACGAACAAACCACATTCATCTCCTTTGGGCGGATCTGCAGCCCACAAGGCGACCTTTTGTTCCAAATCCGCTTGAGACCACAACTCCACACCATCGCCCAAAGTGCAGGGTCGAAGGACATCCGGATGGGGCACATGAGAAGTCAACCGTCGGAGGCTCTCCTCGTTGGAAAGCGCGAACAACCATTTCCCTCGAACATCCATGGTCCGAAGGTACATTCATTGAGATGGGAATGTTGGTCAGGCCCTCCGCAAATGCGTGACCTTGGGGGCAACGGCAGGGAACACCTCGGACAGGTCTTGTGACAGTGCATTGCAGACCAGATCCATTGAACTGGACAATTCCGAGACCAGCCCGGGCAACGTGTTCAATTCAGAGGAAAACTTGCTGCAGCGTTCAATGCTGAGCACCAAAGGCTCGAGGCCGGACAGTCCCAACATTTTGACACTGGACTTGAGCTGATGTGCAATGGGATGCAAGTCCTGAAGCCGTGATTGCCGGACGCATTGCATCATGTCCAAACGTGCCTCTGGGGCCTGTTTCAAAAACAACTCCACAATTTGACGCACCATGGCTTCGTTGCCGTGGAACACTTGGTTCAAATATGTCAGGTCGTAATGACGGTCCATGCGAAGGCATACGTTTTCGTGGCCCAAAAAGTTTCATCCCACCGTTCGCAGTAGATTCGCACCATGAGTGAAGGATTTCGTCCACATGTCTTGGTCACCGGAGGAGCTGGGTACATTGGGAGTCACACCGCAGTGGCACTCCACGAAGCCGGGTTTTGTCCTGTCCTGTTGGACAATTTGGACAATGCCTCCATCGAAGCCGTGTCAGGGGTTCGGAAAATCTGTCAAGAAGATCTTCCCTTCCATCAGATCGATGTGAGGGATGGCGTTTCACTCGACAAACTCTTCAGCGATCTGGACGCCCAAGGAACCCCGTTGCAAGGCATCCTGCACTTTGCCGCACACAAAGCCGTTGGAGAGAGTGTGGCACAACCAGCCCGTTATGCCTCCAACAATGTCGGTGGACTTGCAGCCCTTCTCGAAACAGCCGCCAAGCACGGGGTGAACAATGTGGTCTTCTCTTCAAGCTGCACCGTCTATGGAGAACCCTCACAAGTACCTGTCTCGGAATCCGCTGCTTTTCAAACCGCAGAGTCCCCTTACGGTTGGACAAAGCAAGCCTGTGAACGCGTGCTGACGGATCATGCCCAGAGCTTGACTGGGGCCCATGTGGCCTTGCTTCGGTACTTCAACCCCATTGGCGCACACCCTTCCGCCATCATTGGCGAACTGCCCCTTGGCGTGCCCAACAACCTCATCCCCTACTTGACCCAAACGGCAGCAGGCATTCGCGAAAGGCTGACCGTGTTTGGCAACGACTACCCCACATCAGATGGCACATGTGTCAGGGACTACCTCCATGTGATGGACCTCGCCGAGGCCCATGTGGCGGCCTTGAAGTGGTGCACGAACCACACCTCGACATCAAGTTTGGTGAGGGCCTTCAACCTTGGCACGGGCCAAGGAGCCTCTGTCCTCGAGGTGATCCAAACTTTCGAAAGGGTCACGGGCCAGCAAGTAGCACATGAGATTGGCGGGCGCAGGGCGGGCGACGTGGTGGCGATTTGGGCTGACCCCTCACGGGCCCAAAAAGAGCTCGCTTGGTCCACCCAACGTGACCTTGCAACCTCACTGCAAGACGCATGGAGGTGGCAAGAAAAGTTGGGGCGCTAAAACAACGTCAAGGACACGCTGAGCCATCCCAACACGTAGCCTGCGTAGACCTGTCGAGGCGTGTGTGCCTCGAGCTGAAGGCGGCTCCATCCCACAGCACCTGCCGCCAAGAGAAGGACCGTCACCCAATTCAAGTTCCACGCGCCATCCTGCATGGCCACATTCATGTACACGCCAAGGATGCCGCCTTGGGCCAACATGTGCATGCTGATTTTGGCCTTCCAAGTGACGAACCAAGCTGCACCTATGGCCACCGCCAAGGCCAGCAACACCTGCCTGTAAAAGAACGGGACCTGGACGGCTGTGCCCCCACAAACCAACACATACGCCATGCTGTAGTGGCCCAAAACAATCAAAAATGGCAAGGGACGTTCCCGACGCGAACGGATGTCCCAATCTGAAATGACCCCTCGCCTTTTAAGCACCCAGAGCGAAATGGCAGGCGCCAGTGTGTTGATGAACAAAAGCACAAACAAATAGGCAAAGAGGCCCAGACGGTGCATCAGGTAACCGTCCACCGCCAGAAGCAAACCCAACGTCAAAAGTGGCATGCACAGGGGGTGCAAGACCGCACTGACCAATTGGGCGGTGAACCTCATCACAATTCTTTGCGCAATCTGGCCACCGGAATGCCCAGCTGTTCACGGTACTTGGCCACGGTGCGGCGGGCAATGTTGTAGCCTTTGGCATTGAGCAACACCCCCAACTTCTCATCCGACAATGGCTTCTTCTTGTTTTCCTCGGCAATGGCTTCTTCCAAAATCTTCTTGACCTCACGCGAGCTCACTTCCTCTCCACTGTCGGTGCTCAGCCCCTCGGAAAAAAACGATTTCAGAGAGAGGGTCCCATAGGGCGTCTGCACATATTTGCTGTTGGCCACCCGAGACACCGTGCTGATGTCCATGCCAATACGTTCTGCAATGTCCTTCAAAATCATGGGCTTCAAGTCCACCTCGTCCCCGCTGAGGAAATAGGCTTGCTGGTGGTCCAAAATGGCTCGCATGGTTTTCATCAAGGTGTGCTGCCTTTGGGCGATGGCATCCACAAACCACTTGGCCGCATCCACCTTTTGCTTCACAAACGTCAAGGCCTCCTTCGTCGCCTTGTCCTGCTTGCCCCCCTGCGCATACGTGTCCATCATCTCCTTGTAGGAGGGGCTGATGCGCAAATCAGGCGCATTGCGGCCATTGAGCTGAAGGGCCATGTCCTCCCCTTCCACCGCCAACAAAAAGTCGGGAATGACATGGTGAATCGTGCGCGAGGACTCACTTCCTGAATTGCCTGGTTTGGGGTTGAGTCTTGTCAATTCCTCCATCGCATCCCTCAACTCATCTTCCCCCAAATCCAACGCGAACTGCATTTTGGCAAAGTGCTTCTTCACGAAGGCGTCGTAATGCGCGGTCAAAATCGATGCCGCCCGGGCAAGCGACACCTGCCTGGAATCACTGTCGGCCTTTTCGTCTTGTTTCCTCGACACCTGCAACAAGAGACACTCCTTCAGGTCACGCGCTCCCACTCCTGCCGGGTCCAAGGTTTGAACGAGATGTAGGGCTTTTTCGAGGGCCTCCTTCTCCACCTCAATGCCTTGGGTGAAGGCCAAATCGTTCACAATGCTCTCCAAGTCCCTGCGCAAATAGCCGTCGTCGTCCAAGTGTCCAATCAAATGTTCGGCCAGCGCCCTGGTCGCAGGAGTGGCTTCCAGCAAGGCCAGCTGGTCGGTGAGCAACTCCCGGAAAGTCGTGCCACTCCCCAATGGAATGTCCTTGTCCTCCACATCCGCGCCCTGGTTTCTTGCCGTGAGCTGATAGTCTGGGGTTTCATCGTCCAAATACTCCTCAAAATCAAACTCCTCCAAGGCATCGGAAGTCTCTTCTTGGCTGTTGTCCAAGTCGTCCAACTCTTCTCGCTCGGCCCCTTCCTCAAGGGCGGGGTTGGCCTCCAATTCTTGCTTGATCCGCGCTTCGAGTTCCAGCGTCGGAACTTGAAGCAACTTCATCAATTGAATTTGCTGAGGCGAGAGCTTTTGGAGAAGTTTCTGTTGGAGACTCTGTTTGAGCATGGGTCAAAATTCGGCGTTCTGTGGGGTTCTCGGGAAGGGAATCACATCTCGAATGTTGGTCATTCCAGTGACGTACATCACCAACCTTTCAAAACCCATGCCAAATCCACAATGCGGTGCTGTCCCAAACTTCCGGGTCTCCAAATACCACCAGACGTGTTCTTCAGGAATGTTGAATTCCGCACACTTTTTCTTCAAGACGTCCAAGCGCTCCTCGCGTTGGCTGCCGCCGATGATTTCTCCAATCCCAGGGACCAAGACATCCATGGCCGCGACCGTTTTGCCATCGTCGTTGGAACGCATGTAGAAGGCCTTGATGCCCGCAGGATAATCGGTGACAACCACGGGACCCCCCACGTGTTTCTCCACCAACCACCGCTCATGCTCACTCTGGAGGTCGACCCCCCACTCCACTGGGAATTTGAACTTCTTCTTCTTGTACGGCTTGGAATTCCTGAGGATGTCAATCACCTCGGTGTAGGTCAAGTGGGTGAATGGAGCCTCGACCACGGCCTTCAGCCGTTCCGTCAAGGGCGCGTCGTGGCGCTCCGCCTGAGGCAGTTGCTTCTCAGCATCCAATTCTCGTTTTTCGAGAAAGGCCAAATCGTCGGCGCCATTCGACAACACATGCCCTAGGACAAACTTCAAGCAGTCCTCCGCCAACGCCATGTCGTCCTTCAAGTCTGCAAAAGCAATCTCGGGCTCAATCATCCAAAACTCCGCAAGGTGCCTTGAGGTGTTGCTGTTCTCAGCCCGGAAGGTGGGGCCAAAGGTGTACACCTGACCCAAGGCCATGGCGCCCAATTCGGCTTCCAGTTGACCGCTGACCGTCAGGTTGGATTCCTTGCCAAAGAAGTCTTTGGATTCATCGACCCCTCCCTCCTCGTTGCGCGGCAAATCCTCCAAATCCAGCGTGGTTACGCGGAACATTTCACCCGCTCCTTCGGCGTCGCTGCCCGTGATGATGGGGGTATGCATCTGGTAGAATCCGCGCTCGTGGAAGAAGGTGTGCACGGCATATTGAAGCAGGTGACGCAACCGGAACACCGCACCAAAGGTGTTGGTGCGGAACCTCAGGTGGGCTTTTTCCCGAAGGAAGTCGAGGCTGTGCCGCTTCATCTGGATCGGAAACTCCTCGGGATCTGCCTCGCCGAGCAACAGCAATGCATCGACCACAAGTTCGGTGGCCTGGCCGCCGCCCTGGCTCTCCACCAAGGTGCCATGCACCTCCACAGCGGCTCCGGTGTTCAATTTGCGAAGCACATCGGCATCGAGGGCGTCCTTGTCCACCACGCACTGCAAGTTCTTTCCTGTGGACCCATCGTTGAGGGCCAAGAATCGGTCGTTGCGAAACGTCCTCACCCATCCACAGACACGCAGATTGGCGTGAAGATGGGTGGTGTCCAACAGCGACGAAATCAGGGAGCGGGGGGAGGTCTTGGGGTCCATGTTCAGAGGTTGTGAGACATCGTTGTCTCCAACCCACAAAGTAAACACAGGGAAGCTGGCCACCACGGCAGTCCGCCAAGGAAATTCGCGCCGGTCAACCGTCGCTTTCCACGCGTCCATCCCGAAGGCGCACGGTGCGCTCTGCACAAGCTGCAATGTCTTCTTCATGGGTGACCAAAATCACGGTGTTGCCGGCTTTTTGGATGTCTGCAAAAAGTTCCATGACCTCCAAAGAGGTGGCGGTGTCGAGGTTGCCTGTGGGCTCATCCGCCAGAATGATGGAAGGACGCATGACCAAAGCGCGGGCCACGGCCACACGTTGCCGCTGTCCACCACTCAATTCATTGGGCCTGTGGTCCATTCGGTCGGCAAGACCCACTTGGGCGAGAACTTCATCCGCACGCTTCATCCGATCCACCTTGCCAATCCCCGCGTAAATCATGGGCAAGGCGACATTTTCCTGGGCCGTGTAGCGAGGAAGCAAATTGAACGTTTGAAAGACAAACCCAATCTCTCGGTTCCGGATGTCGGCCAATGCGTCGTCTTCGAGACGGCTCACGTCCTGCCCATTCAACACATAGGAACCCGAAGTGGGGCTGTCCAAACACCCCAGCATGTTCATCAACGTGGACTTTCCCGATCCCGACGGCCCCATCAAGGCCACATATTCATTGGCGTGGATGTCGAGGTCCAATCCGTCCAGGGCGTGGACCACCTGATCCCCGACATGGTAGGTCTTGCGCAGGTTCCGTGCCTGGATGAGGGCAGGGGGAGCGTCGTGCTTGAGTTTTGAACCTGACATGGTGCGAAGTTAGGGCCAAGCCGCGCGAGGTTGCAGGCTGACACGTTGTACTTTGACATCATGTTTCATCCCCTTCCTTCGCTTCTCCGTCCATCCCTCGTCATTCTCTTTCTGTGCGCATTGGTGCCTGACTTGGAGGCACAAGTGACCATTGACCAATCTTTCACCATTGAGGAATATGTGAATGAAGTTTTGTTGGGGGATGGAGTCAGTGCGAGCAACATTTCGTTGATCGGTGAGCAGGTTCAAGTCGCCAAGATGACGGATGAGTCGGGAAGTTTCAGTGTCCAAACAGGGTTGGTCTTGAGCTGTGGTGACCCCAACCGTCTCTCGGATTGCGCAGGAGATGCCAACCCCACTGGTTTGGGAGCTGCCTTCAACGACGCTGACCTCCTCAACGTCGCCAATTCCGTCCCCCCATTGATCAATCAGAATTTCGTGGTAAGCAGTGTGCAGGACGGTTGTGTTTTGGAGTTTGACTTCGAGGCAGGAGGCGACAGCATCTCCTTCAACTACGCCTTTGGTTCCAATGAATATCTAACCTACGTGAACCAACCCTACAATGACATTTTCGCCTTTTTTCTGAGTGGACCGGGCATCACAGGCCCCTTCGCCTCGCCCGCAGGATTTCCAGATGGTGCGATCAACATCGCCGAGGTGCCTGAGTCCGACCCAGTCCTTCCCATCACCATCAGCTCGGTGAACAATGTCACGAATCCCCAGTACTACATCGACAATCCAGGACAGGAAGGGATTTGTCTCAATGGGTACACCACCACCTTCACAGCCTCCGCAGCAGTGGAATGCGGGGAAACCTACCATATCAAATTGGCCATCGCAGACGGCAGCGACAGCTTCCTAGAATCCGTGGTGGTCCTTGAAGCGGGATCGTTCAGCTCCAATGCTGTGAACCTCGAGGCGGACGCTGTCCCCTTCGCTGCAGGAGGGCTCGAGGACCTCGTGCCCTATGAGGAATCTGTGGGCCTTCCCGACGTGTTTTCTTACCCCAACGGCGAGAGTTTTCCCTTTGGAGCGTGGTCCCTCAACAACGACATCACAGTGGAAGTGGATGGGGTTCCTTCCATCATTGACGCCGTGATCATCGAAGGATGCAACGATGCAAAGTTCACTGTGATTCGGCCTGAGGAAACCGCAGATGTCTTGGACACCCTGTACCTAGGTTTGCAAGGCTCCGCGCAGCTTGGATTGGATTATGCTGAAAATTTTGACCAAGTCATCATGGCGCCAGGCCAGACAGAAAGCGACATCACCCTTGGCGTGGTGGACGACGGCTTCAACGAAGGAGTGGAATATGCCCAAATCACCTATGAATACATCAATGGGTGCGGGGAGCTCATCACCACGACGTCACGGGTGGTCATCCTTGACCCTGTCCCCATCGAGGCAACGCCAGCTGTCAGAGAATGTCAAAACGCCGATGGCACACAAGTGCTTGGCTATGCCAACATCTCGGGATATGGGCCTTTTCAATACGTCTGGGATGACAACGTATGGAACAACGCAGACATGGATGCCTCGGAATGGACCATCACCTTTGATTCCCTGTTCTCCATGACCAATGCAGAGGGGGAACTCGAGGCCAGCCACATTGTGCCGCTCGAAATCACAGACCAATGCGGAAAGTCCGTGGTCCACGAACAACAAGTCCTTTACCCTGTCATTTTTGAAGCAGAAATTTGCAGTGGCGATGGCCAAAGCTTTCCTGCATTCAACCCCGGCATCCCCGTCTCTGACGTACGTGCCAATGGACAGTCCATTCTCAACACCTTCGCAGGTGGCATCCCAGTCACTGTGGATGCCCAATCAGTTGGGGACCATTGGCTGCTGCAAGACATTCGGGCCAATGACCAGTCGTGGCAGGGCACATTGGCACTCGAAGACACGTGTGGGTACGTCACAGAGGCGCTTTTCCGGGTCAGAGATTGTGTGGTGCCCAACATCTTTACCCCAGGTGTGGGC
>JBELJW010000090.1:0-8292 GCA_042089975.1 Flavobacteriales bacterium
TGGTGGGGGTTGAAGGCGAGAATGCAGCGCAAGCCACCACGAGGGCAACACAAGCGGCAAAGACGCGTTGTTTGGCTACTTTTGGACGCTGTTTCATGCCAGTACTCAAACATACCACATCCCCCGTGCCACGCGTCATGAGGGCGGGTGCTGTTGTTCTTTTTTGGATGTTGATAAATCCAATGCTCTGGGGCCAGTCAGAGAGCGGCTCTCCGGCCAATGACGCTCCCGAAATGGCGGAGGTGGAGGAAGTGGTGGAATACGAAGCAGACGACATCCGTTTCAGGGTGGACAGCGGCTTGGGCTACCTCACAGGTCACGCAAAAGTCGTTCGGGGAAGCATGACATTGACGGCCCACCGCATCGTGTTGCATCTCGACGACGACGAAGTGTGCGCCTACGGCACCAAAGACAGTTTGGGAGCGTGGGTCGGACGTCCAGTGTTTGACGACAACGGTCAATCTTTCAGCCAGGACGAGTTGTGTTACAACTTTGCCACAGGGAAGGGTTTGAGCCGCCAGGCGGTCACCCAAGAGGAAGACATTGTCTTTCACGCGGGCCGAGCCAAGCGCCAGCCCGACGAATCCATCCATGTACGGGACGGCAAGTTCACCACCTGCGATGCGGACAACCCGCACTTTCATTTCCACCTTTCGAAGGCCATCATGGTCCCCAACGAAAAGGTGGTCAGCGGCCCTTTGTACTTGAAATTCAGAAAGATCCCGACGCCTTTGGCCCTGCCTTTTGGCTGGTTTCCACTGCAGCAGGAGAAAGAGAGCCAGGGGATTTTGCTCCCTGGCTATGGGGATGGAGGCGACTTGGGGTTTTTCTTGAAAGACCTTGGCTACTACATGCCGCTGGGGGACCATTGGGACGCCAAGCTCTTGGCGGACATCTACACAGGCGGCAGCTGGGCCGCCCGTCTCGGGTCCAATTACAACTACCGCTACAAGAGCCAGGGGGGATTCAACATGAGCTTCCAGAGGCAGCGTGAAGGGTTTGCGGGCACGCCGGGATTTGGGTTGTCCAACAACTTCTTCGTGCGCTGGAACCACACACAAGATCCGAGGGCAAAACCAAACACGCGTTTCACAGCATCGGTCAATTTTGGCTCCTCCGGGAATTTTCAGCAAAACCTCAACAGCAGCCAAGAGGACTATTTGAGCAACACGTTCCAATCCAGTCTTCAGTGGAACGCGAAGATTCCACGTTCCCCATTTTCAGCTACGGTGAGTGCGCGGCACAGCCAAAATTCCACCTCGGGGAATGTGCGTGTGACCTTGCCTTCGGTTTCCTTGAACATGCAGCGTACAAGCCTGGCCAAACTGGTGGGACTGCAGTCAGGTCGATCTGACCTGCTGGATGCCGTGGCGGTCACTTACAGCACCCAAATGGAGAACACAATCCAAGCGCCGGACAGTGTTTTTGGTGCGCAAGATTGGGGTTCAATGGAAATACGCAATGGATTGAAGCACAAGATTAAAGCATCATCTAGCTCGAGTTTGGGTTTCGTTTCAATCTCCCCGACATTCACCTACAATCAGTTCGATGCTTTCTCTGCTTTGGAGCTGACAGAAGTGCCCGTCGGTACGGACAGTGTCACGGTGGTGAGGGACACTGTCGGTGGCTACCAAAGTGCGAACGACTGGCGGCTCTCAGTGTCTGCCAGCACACGTTTTTACGGCATGTTCAACACCTCGGGGAGAGGGAGGCTCAAAGCCGTCCGACATGTTTTGTCGCCTAGCATTGGATTGAGTTACAACCCTGAGCGGGTGCGCAACGAATCCATCATCTCCGGTGGAGAGGACATTTCATGGAATCCCTATGCCCTTGGGAGGTTTGTGCCTGGAGATGCACGGGAGGCGGGGTCCGTCAATTTTGGCTTGGGACAAAACATCGAGGCCAAAGTAGCCGATCGTGAGACGGGAGAGTTGCGCAAGATCAAGATCCTGGACAACTTGAACACCTCAGGTTCTTACAATTTTGTCGCGGATTCTTTGCGGTTGTCGGATTTTCAGACCCGTGCTTTCACCAACTTGTTCAACCGTGTCAACGTCAATTTGAATGCCACCCATTCGGCATATGCAAGGGACTCTGTGACAGGGGGGGTGGTGGACCAATGGTTGGCTTCGGAGGGAGGAGGGTTGTTGCGCTTGAAGAGGCTTACAGGGGCTGTGGGAACATCTTTTCGCGCTCCAGCAGAATCCTCCACGCCTTGGGATGTCCGGATGGACTACAACGTCAACTTGACACGGCAGTGGAACGCAGCCTCATTGAGGGACACCAGCATTGTGACGCATGCCTTGTCGGCCAGAGGCAGTGTCAAGGTGGGAGGCAAGCACAAATTGGACGTGCAAACCGGGTACGACGTGGCGCGAAAGGAGTTCACACCGACCAACCTCAACTTTTATGTGGACTTGCACTGCTGGGAGTTCAGCTTCAATTGGATTCCCTTTGGGGTCCGTCAGAGCTTTTCCTTGCGCCTCAACGTCAAATCCGCGTTGTTGCGGGACCTCAAACTGGAGGCCCGTGGTTCAGATGGAAAGTTCTTGTTCTAAGCGACAGCCGTGCGCCGTCAGGACCTCGCCCACCAACGGTAAAGCATGACCCCCAGGCACATTACAAAGGCAAGGAAACTGATCTTGTTGATGCCGTGCATCATGCGCAGATTCAATCCAGCTTCTTCGTCCTTTTTGAACAGGTTGAGTGGATTGATGTAGTAAAGGAACTTCTTGAAAAACATTATTTTAAGAATTCTTTATTGAACCTTTGATGCAATCATTGAAATTTCCACTCTTGCCCCTTTTGGCAGCGCCATGACCGCCACGGCTTCCCTTGCTGGAAAGGGGGAAGGCATGGCTTTGCGATAGGCCGCATCCATCTCAGCATAGTCGTCCATGGTGGTCAAGAAAACAGAAACTTTCACCACGTTGTTCAGTCCCCATCCAGCGGCCTTGAGAATGGCTTCTGCATTGGCGATGCATCGTGCCGTGGCGCTTTCCATGGAAGAAGAGATCAGGGTGTTGGTCTGGGGATCCAAAGGAATTTGTCCACTGACGAAGAGCAAGTCGCCCGCCTGGACAGCTTGGCTGTAAGCGGCGACGGGTTGGGCGGCTTGGTCGGTGTCGATGCGAGAACTCATGAAGTACTTTTGTGTGCACCCAAACTTAAGGCATGCGCGTCACCCTCTTCGATTGCTTGGACTCCTTTGCGTGGAACTTGGTCCATGACCTTGGGCGTTTGGGTGCCCAAGTGCATGTGGTGCAAGAGGGAGGCTGGGAAGAGGACCTCTGGGACAGGACAGATGCCTTGGTGCTTTCCCCTGGCCCTGGGTTGCCTGAAGAGCATCCTCAACTGCTCGAGGTGTTGGCAGAGGCCATGTCTCGTCGTGTGCCTGTTTTGGGGGTTTGTCTAGGCATGCAAGCCATCCAAAGGCAACTGGGCGGGGAGCTTTGGAATTTGGCCTCGCCCTTGCACGGCAGGCAAACCTTGGTCTCTTGGGAGCACGTCCCAAAGGACCTCACCCCTTGGATGGACATGTGGCATGACTTGCCATCCTCGATGGAAGTGGGCCACTACCACAGTTGGGTCGTCCAGGAAGAGTCCATGCCATCCGGTCTGCATGCGAACGCCCGCAACAGAGAAGGCTTGGTCATGGCGATGGTCCACGACACCTTTCCCGTTGCGGGCGTGCAATTCCACCCTGAATCCGTCCTTACGGCCGACGGCCGCAAGCTCCTCCAGGGGTGGTTGACTGCGGCTCAGCGCTGCTTGGCCAACTCGGCTTCAAAGGTCTCTTTGAACTTCTCGTAGTTGTACTCTGCACGGATGCGCTCGTCTTGGGACAAACGCTCGTTGTATTTCGACACCAATTCGGCGCCTGACAATTCAATGGCACGGTAGCTGACATAGCTGCCGTCCGCCTTTTGGGTCAGACGTTCGCAAACCGTGATGGCACCTGAGAGTTGCTGATTCACCACTGTCCGTGCGAGGTCGTTGAAGGTTTCTGTCACTTCCTCGACATTGTTGAATTTGGAGCTGTTGACATAGTTGTCGGTCACAATCTCCATGGTGGAATTGATGGACCGTGCCAGAGCAGACTCACAATTGGAGCGCGACATTTTTTTGGCCGTTTCTCGGCTGATGCTTTCACCTGTGGCCGAGGCCCTGAAGTGGTCTTTGTCGCTTTTGTGGTCCTCACTGGCGCAGTATTCCAAAATTTCAATTTCCCCTGCTTGCTTGGGGGTGATGGATTTGCCTCCGTTGCATCCGGCAAGGGTTGCACCGCCCAAGAGGAGTGCCAGGGGAAGAATGTTGCGTAGGGTCATGGATAGAAGTTTGATGGGAATGTAGTTCTCTTTTCTGGAAGGACCTTTTTCAGAAACCATGCCAAAGTCGAATGAGGGCAGGCACAAAATCCTCTTGGACCTCTGAAGACGCCTTTTGGTAGGCCTTGTCGGTGGCCCTGGGCAGGTCCAGTTGGATGCCCTTGATTTGGGTCAGTGTTTGGGTGAATACGGTCTCGCCTTGTCCATTGGTCACTGTGCCGACAAGGTCGACATAGACCGTGTAGAACCCCTGTCCTTCCCCTCCTGGACGCGCGTCGGCTTGCACGAGAAAAGCCATGGCCTCCTCGGAGGCTACCTCAGCAGCGACCAATCGAACATGGCCTTTCTGGAGAGCCTGTTTCAAGGCTGGGGCAAGCATGGCTTGGTCCCGTTTTTTGCCGAACCCACGTTCCTCCACGGTCAAAACCACCTCCACGGGAGCAAGCTCGACGCGAAGCCTCAAGGGCGGGCTTTGCAACGCTTGGGCGGCCTGTCGGAATGGATGCATCAGGGCCAATCCTTGGACAAAGGCCATGGGATCCACCCTCGTCTCGAGGATGGTCGACGTCATGCCCGGCTCAAATTTTTCGAGAACGATGTGCGCCACCCCGTTGGCATCCGTGACGGCTTCGCCTCGCGTGGGAAACTGTCCCCGGTTGTAGCGGTACGTCAAGGTCACATTGGGCGCAGGCTTGCCGTCCAAAAGGGCGGTGACTTGGGCCTCGCCTCTGAAGGAGTTGACCACGCGCAGGGTAAGGCTGCTGTCGGCCGAGGCCAAGGAGAGTCCTGCCACGCATTCGTCCACCATCGACACCAAGTCCTGCGCGATCGCCGTTTCAGTGCCGTCCGATGCAATGTGCACCAAGGGGCGGTCCATGAAGGGCCGAATGACGTCAAGTCCACGGATGGCGGCATCCACGGCCTGTTGGACATTGGAGGCGCTCCGGGCGTCGTTGGCCGATGCCAAGTGCCCGACGGCAAGGTCCATGGCGGCGAGGCGTTTGGCTTCTTGGATTTGGGCATGCTTCGCTTTGCTCAAACGGTAGTACACGAACGTCTCGGTTTCCGATTCATAGGAATCGACCAATTCAAACCCCTCCAAATCTTCCTGGGTGGTGCTGTTGGACTGTTGGGAGAAGGACTCGGTAAGCCAACCATCCACCTGCAAAGTGTTCATGGTGGAAGTGGATTGCACTTGGACGCGAATTTCTCTCGAGAGATTGTCGAGGGCACTTTGCTGTGCGACGGCAGGGGCATTGGCGGCGTGCACCAACTTGTTCGCTGCCCCTGTGCCCACATAGTAGCCGGCGGTCACGGGCGTCTCTGTCACCCATGCAGGAGCAGGGGCCACCACAGGTTGGTTGGACGCACAACTTGCGAGCCATCCAGCACCCAAGACCCAAAGCCATCGGAGGGACTGCATGCCGTCAGGGAATGATGGTGAGCAATTCACTTTCTACACTGCCCTGTACCTGCTGGGCGATTTGCAAGCAAGCTTGCTCCGTCAGGGCATCGGGGCTCTTCAAGGAGCGGCGGCCGGCCATCATGCGGTCGCGGTCGGCACGTCCAGAAGACCCTGTTCTCGCCCCAGTGCTGCCGCCCAAGAAAAACTTGGCGCTGTTGCCGTCGTAGGAGATGTACCGGATGTTGTCCGAGGCACGTCCATACACCGTCTCTGTGGACACCAATTCACCTGTTGTGGTGTTGATGAACTTGAAGGTGCATGCCACTTCGACAGAAGCCTCCTGGAAAAACTCGCGGTATTGCACTTGGCGGTATTTGGTCTCGTAGTATTTCTTGCCTTCCTCATTCACCCGTTCTACCCGGTACTGCTCGTATCCAGTCTTGTAGGTCCTGTTGAGACGGCTCTGCCGGGGGTCGCACGTCGTGATGGTGGCCTTCAGAAGTGCCTTCGCCCCCAAGAGGTTGCCGATTTCAACGTCTGCACCCGCTGTCAGTCCGCTGAGGCCCATGCTTTGCTCTTGCAAGATCATGGCCAAACTTTCTCTGTCCACCACCTTCAAAAACGGATCGTCAGAGGCCATCAATGCCTCCTCCACCAAGGACTGGAGTTTGACTTCCACATTGACCCTGCTGGAACCATTTTTGAATTCCATCAGCGCCACGGTGTACCGGCCTTCTTCAAGGACGTCGATGAGCCTTTGTCCCGCATCTCGGTAGCCAGCATCGGTGTCCACCACTTCGGAGAAATGTTGGTGTGCCGTTCTCAATTGATCGTTTTCTTGGGCGGCGATGCCGCTGCGGTACCGGGGCTCGCAATATGCCGTGTTGCGCAGCTGAGGGGCGTCCAGGTATGCCGCATCCAGGGCCAGGATCTCGTCCAACAAAGTCAAAGCTTCCCCAAACGCCTCTTGTTCGAGGGAGAGGTTGGCGGCGCGGTACACCTCGTCGAGGTGGGCATCTTTCACCGATTGGTAGGCTGCGCGTTTGGCCTCTGGAAACACCAGAGCAACCCCTACGGCGGTGAGCTTTTGGTGCCAAGCCTCGGCGTCGTGCCAAGCCTTCAGGGCAGCTTCTCGGTTGTGGTACATCACCGCTTCGTCGAACGATGCGATGTGTTGACCCAGGACAATTTGCCCGGAACGCTTGAGCCCCACCATCGCGTCGATGTTGGTGGGCTTTTTCATGACCGCTGTGTAGTACAGGTTGGCCGCTTGTGGCATCATGCCTGCCTCTTCCATTTTACCTGCTCTCTTGACAAACGCCTTGGAGCCGTTGCAACTGGGCAGTGCCAAGCCGGCCAGAACGACCGCGGTCAAAAGCAGCATGGACCTGAAGGAAGTTGGGAAGAAGGAATGGGTGTTCATGACAAAAAGGGGTGGACGCCGAAGGTAATCATTCCTCCAAAGACAAGGTTCATGCCAAAAGGAGCCGTGCTACCTTCACGCCATGAACAATCCAAAGGTGATTTTGGTCCTTGGTGCGGGGCGAAGCAGTTCGTCGCTCATTGCCCATTTGCTGACACAAGCGTCCACAGAAAACTGGGAAATTCACGTGGGAGATTTGGACGTAAAGGCGGCGAAGGACAAGGTGGAAGGTCATGCGCATGGACATGCCTTTGAGATGTCTTCGGACGAGAAGAGCGACCGCGACAGGAGGATCGCAGAAGCGGATTTGGTGGTCAGCATGCTCCCGGCCTTCATGCATGTGGAGGTGGCACGCGTTGCCATCGCTGCAGGTGTGCATGTGCTGACCCCGAGCTACGTGTCCCCGGAGATGAAGGCTTTGGATGCAGAGGCCCGGGCAGCTGGGGTTTTGGTGTTGAATGAGATGGGGCTCGATCCAGGTCTTGACCACATGAGTGCCATGCAAATCATCGACGACATTCGCGCTGAGGGAGGTCGCATGATGGGGTATGCGTCCTATTGTGGAGGGCTCGTGGCCCCGGCGTCCGACGACAATCCCTGGCATTACAAGCTGAGCTGGAACCCACGAAATGTTGTCTTGGCGGGACAGGGTGGTTCGGCCACTTTTTTGGACCAGGGCCGCATCCGTGTCGTGCCTCCGCACCGCACTTTCCAAGCTTTGACGCCCATTGAGGTGGATGGCCGGCCGTACGACGGCTACCCCAACCGCGATTCCCTTGGCTACCGCGAACTCTACGGTCTACACGATGTGCAGACCTTGGTCCGTGGCACCCTCCGCAGCGCAGGATATTGCCAAGCGTGGGATGTGCTGGTGCAATTGGGCATGGTGCGAGATGATGCCACCTTGGCATGGCAAGAGGGGATTTCTTGGGCGGATTGGACGCGGACCTTCCTTCCTGCCTCCCTCGAACACGTTTCTTCCGTCCGAGAGGCCTTGGCGCATGCCACGCATGCCACGGAGGCTTCTTTGGCCAAGCTCGAATGGCTGGGTCTTTTCGATGAAGGCAATGGTCCCTCGAGCGCGCATGGCACGCCGGCTCAAAGGCAGGCGTCCGCGAGCGGCCGCCGGCACGACC
>JBELJW010000091.1:0-8258 GCA_042089975.1 Flavobacteriales bacterium
GCTTCGTGAAGGTCGGCCCTCACAGCTGGGTCCAGGGATCGGAACGTCCCCTTGAGATGGACTTCGTTGGGCAGCACGTTGGTCGCGCCCAAGGCCTCGACAAATCCGAAGGAGCAGACCACGGGTTCGGTGGGCTCGCTCCTGCGCGCGACCAATTGCTGCGCGGCCACGACAATCGCCGATGCCGCAAGCACGGCGTCCCTGCAGAGGTGTGGAAGGGCAGCATGTCCCCCCTTGCCATGAACGGTCAGATGGAGTTCATCGGCTGCGGCCATGTACGCTCCTGGACGGACCCCCACATGTCCTGCCGGCAATTGGGGATACACGTGTTGACCTAGGATGTGTCCAGGGGTGGGGTTTTGGAGGACCCCTGCCGCCACCATGCCTTTTGCTCCTCCAGGAATCCGTTCTTCTCCTGGTTGGAAAATGCAGCGAATGGTGCCTTTCCATTCGGTCCGGGTTTCCTGGAGCAACTGCATGGCCCCCAACAAACTGGTGGTGTGGACGTCGTGGCCGCAGGCGTGCATGATGCCTGGACGTTTGGAGGCGTACGGCACCTCGTTGGCTTCTTGAATAGGCAGCGCGTCCATGTCCGCCCGCAAGGCCACAAGCCGAGAATCCGGTTCTTGGCCACGAACATGGGCCACAATGCCCGTGCCTGTCACGCCAGTGGTGTGCTCAATGCCCCATTCATGCAAGGTGTTGGAGACAAAAGCCATGGTCTCATGCTCTTCAAAAGAGAGTTCTGGATGGGCATGAAGATGACGTCGCAATGCCACCCACTTAGGATGAAGTGTTTCCGCCAAGTCGTGAAATCGATCGCGTAGTGTCATGATTCAACAGAGGGTTTGAGCGCCTGCCAAGCTTGGAACAACATACGCAAGGCCGCGTAGAGCATCACCAGCCCAAACACCAGCTTCACCCATGCTTCGCTCCACTTCAAACTCCATTTGGACCCTCCCCAAGCGCCAGCAATGAAGGTGACACAAAGCACAGCGGCGTAGACCCAGTGAACTTCTCCTTCGCGATGGTATTGCATGACGGCCAAAATGCCGACCGGCGGAAGCATCATGGCCAGGCTGGTGCCTTGTGCCGCATGCTGTCCAAGTCCGGCAAAGGCAACGAGTGCAGGAACGATGATGAGGCCTCCTCCAATGCCGACAAAGCCAGAAGCGACGCCTGCCACGAGACCGATGATGAGAAGGGAGAGCAAGGTGATGGGGTCCATGATGAGGTCAAAAATCGAAGTTCAAAGACAAGGTGAATCTGCGAGGCAAAGTGATGCCATCGTCCACGCCATAGGCCCAGTCGGCCGCGAGCCAATACCCCAGCACCCGAGATCTCAGACCAAAGCCAAGGTCGTAAAGGATGGGCTCACGGTTGTTGCTGACCGTGACCGTGATGGGGTTGGCCTCTACGGTGACAAAGTTGAAGGAGTTGTCATCGGTGTAGGGGTGCAGCCCCGTCCAGGCAGCCCCTACATCGGCAAAGCCGATGGCCTGAAGGTGTTTCAAGAAGTCTGTTTTTCCTGTGCTGTTGAAGAAAATGGGCAGCCGGATTTCAGCGTTCGCCACCGCCACATGCGAGCCATTGCGCACGTTGTTTTGAAAGCCACGAAGGGGAGAGATGCGGGCTTGGTATGCAAAAGGGATGTCGGGATCGACAGGCGTGTTGGCATTGCCATTGATGGACAGGCTGTTGTCGGTGCCGCCAAGCATGTGCAGCAAACGCTTTTGGCCAATGCTCCAATCAGCGGCGGTGCGCAGCGCCAAAACGCTGGGCCCTACCAAAGGAAAATAGCGCCGCACGTCGAACCCAACGGTTCCGAGGGACCATCCATTGTCAGGCACTTGGAGGCCGTCACCTGGTTGCTTCGCTGTGGAAGTCGCCACTCCGTCCACAAAATATTCCGCCCAAAATCTGGCCCGTAGCCCATGCCGAATGTTGAGCCTTGGCGACCGCGTGTCGTCGTGGACAAAGGCCACCTGCAGGCCCAATTGTTCCCCCGTGCTGTTGGGTTCGCTAAGCGACAACAAGTCCGTGCCTTGCACCACGTCTTGGCTGAAGCGTAAGGCAACGCCCCAACGGATGCTCCTCACTTCATCCAAGGCCCATCGCCACTCTCTGCGCAACAGATGGTTGGCCGTTTCAACAAGCTGTCCAGTTCCAGGGTCGATCCGAACACTCGATTGTCTTTGCAAGGAGAGCTCTTTGTCCAATTGCCCTTCCAAGTTGAGATAGGCCAGTCCAAAGAAGGTGTTGGACAAATTGGCAGGAATCGTGTATCCACCGATGAAATGTTTGTCGTCCATCACATCGCTGATCCGGATTTCGGTGGCATTTCCAAGTCCAGGTTGGGCATTGACTTGGCTGTTGTAAGGTTGGTAGAAGTTGGTGCCAAACGTGTTGTTCAAGGCTGTCTGCAATTTGTCCAAAGCAAAGTTCAACCGATAATTTCTCGGCACCAATCGAGCATAGGAGGGCTCCTCTTGACTTGGGTTGGCGTTGATGCCGGGCGGCACGGTTGGGACTGCAGTGGCGATCTCTTCCCCCTCAAAAACATAGTCCCTGAAATTGATCTCGTCTGGCGCAAACAGGGTATTCCACTCAGGCAGTTCAGTGGGGAATGGCAAGTCGTCGGACCTGGCCATTTGGACTTCAGGTTCTTGAGAGTGAAGCGCGGACAAGTCGGGCATGGGCACGGCAACCCAGTGGTGAATGCCGGCGCGTGGCAGCATGAACCGCGATGTGTCCCGGCCCAAGAAGGCTGCGGTCGCTCCTTGTGGCATCGAGGTGGCGGTTCTCAATTGCGTGAAGTTCCGGTACCGTACAATGGTGTCGACGGCCACGATGGTGCTGTCCCGCCACCCAAACCCGAGGCCGTCCTCGATGTCGCCCTCCTTGCGCTGCACCATGAGGAACTCCTGGTGGTCCATGGGATGGGGGTGCCGTTCATCCACATCAGGGGTTTGCGTCCACCTCGTCAATTCGATGGGGTTGTCTGCCAAATCCCCCACGTAGAGGTCCAGATTGGGCGGAAAAGGGTGGTCCAAAAGGTCTTTTCTTAGGGTGTCATCGGGCCGGTTCGAGGCGAACATGAATTGCGTCGATCCAGGCCAAAAAGCCGGCTGGAGATCGTCAAATCGGTCCCTCCACAACGGGCGGTGGTTGTTGGCCAAGACGTCGTAACGGTAGAGGTCGCTGTGGCCATCCTGAAGGGCAGACATCAAGAGAATACGACCGTCCGGAGAATACGCCATGTCCAGGATTTGGTCGATTTTGAAGATTTCGCGCAAGTCCACCTTTTGGGTGGCCATGTTGACAAGGCCCAAACGTGGAGCGCCTTCAAGTTCCAGGGCGAATGCAAGGGTTTTGCCCCTGGGGTGCCAAGCCAGGCGTGGGGCAAGGTCGTCGTTCAACCGGTCCAGACGGTGGCCCAACACCGCGTGCCAGGTCTTCTTCCCCGTGCGTAGGTGAAGGGTGCCTACGCGCCACTGCCCGCGCTCGTTCGTGGTGAAGGCCAACTGTGTGCCATCGGGAGAAGGGAGGAATTGTTGGCAGTGTAATCTTGTGTTGGCGCGCATGGGAATGTCATCGCCAAGCATTCGCTTCGCCTTTCTCAGTTCTTTGGGCCGGTCAAAAGAGGGGAAACGGTCCGCATAGAAAGGGCCAGCCTGCCGCAGATGGTACCCCTTTGCTTCCATCGCGAGGTCAGAGAGCATGAAGCCTGTGGCCAGTCTGAAGCCATTTTCGACGCTCCTTGTGATTCGGGTCATGTACAGAACGTTGGCCACTGTCGGGACCCCGTAGATGTCCGCCACATAGGCCCATATCCCTTGTCCCAAAAGGGCCGCATCCGCCCCGCTGGTTTGGTCGATGCGTTCGAATGCGCCTGTTTGGCAAGCATCGAGGATCAGCCCTTGGCTTTCAGGATCCAGCCTTCTGGAAGCATATCGCGCGAGCCCCTCCGACATCCATTCGGGCACTTGCACCAGATTGCCACTCCGCAAGGCATCGCTCCATTGGGCTTCGTACATGGCTTGGTTGAAGAGAATCCTGGCCAAACCTTCGCGAACATCCTCCAACAAACGCTTCCTGTCGCCTGTGGCGTAGACAAACATTTTGCTTCCCACCAAACGGGCCGCTCCTCCAATGTTGGTGGCTTCATCTTGGGCCAGCATGATGCCGACATTGCTCTGTCTGAACTCTTCTTGGGAATTGAACACCAGGACCTGAATGGGGCCTTCCATGGCGCGTCCAAAAAGAGGAGCGAGGTCCCTGGCCTCGGTGTCCAGCACCCTGGCAACTTGTCCAGCAGCTTGGTCTCCTCCGCGGTAGTGGTAGACTTCAAACATGCCTTGTTCGAAATACTGCCATTCGAACCCACGGTATTGCACGCGGTTTTTGCCAAACTCCACATTGAGTCCATCGGTGAACTGCCCCAAGGCATTGGGGACTGCCAAGAGAAAGACCCCTAGGACCATGAGCACGGTGAAATGGATAGGACGAAGCGACATTCTTCCCGAAATTACGCCTCATGGTGCATTCCCTCACATGCAATGGCTTTGGAGAACAGACGTACGTCGTAGAACTCGGTCAAGGCCAACTCCTTGTCGTGGACCCTGGCATGGCGACCAGTGAGGAAAGAGCCGCTTTACAGGCGCTTTGTACACGGTTGAAGGCCCGACCCACAGAGGTGCTTTTGACCCACGCCCACTTGGACCATGTCATGGGGTGCCATTGGATGTTCCAAACGTTTGGTCTTGCCCCACGAATGCACCCCAAGGATGCTCCCACGTACCAGCAGGGACCGTTGGCAGCCCAGATGTACGGCATTTCCATGGACCCCTTGCCGGAACCTCGTCTGGATGTGAAGGAAGGCCAAGTCTTGTTGTTTGGCGATGTGAGGATGGAGGTGCGTTTTGTGCCAGGCCATGCACCTGGTCACGTGGCCTTCGTTTGCCATGAGGCGGGATGGGTGCTGGGAGGGGACGTGCTCTTTCAAAGAAGCATAGGCCGAACGGACTTGCCCGGATGCCACGCCCCTGACTTGGTACGGAGCATTGAGCAGCAATTGTACACCCTGCCCGAAGAAACGGTGATTTGGCCGGGCCACGGGGGCCCCACCACTGTGGGGGAAGAGAAGGCCCTCAACCCATTTGTGAACGCTGCGGGGTCAGGCCTTTTGCAGCGTGAAGCTGAACGTTGATCCTTGGCCTACGGTGCTGCGGACGTTGGCGGTTTGTCCATGCGCCTCGATGATGTGCTTGACGATGGCCAAACCCAGGCCAGAGCCTCCAGCGTGGCGGGACCGGGACTTGTCCACGCGGTAAAACCGTTCGAAAACGCGGCCGAGGTGGGATGCATCAATGCCAATGCCAGTGTCGGCGACTTCCACAAGAACGGCATCGTCCGCATCGTAGCAGCGCACCTGACTTTCCCCGCCTTTTTCCCCGTAATTGATGCTGTTGACGAGGAGATTGGTCAGGACTTGGACAATTTTGTCGGAATCGCCCAATACCATCAGCTTTCCCTCTGCAAAGTTGCCCTTGAATGCGAGTGAAATGTCGCTTTTCTTGGCCTTGTTCTCCATGTTGTCGAGGGTCTCGCGGATGATTTCCAGCAAGTCAAAGGGCACCATTTCAATGTCCAGGTTTCCCGCCTCCATCTTGGTGATGACATCCAAATCTTCCAGCAACCCCGACATGCGGTCGACATTTTTGGCAGCCTTGAGCAAAAACTTCCGGCTGACTTCAGCATCCTCCATGCCACCTTCGAGCAAAGTCAAGATGAACCCTTGGATATTGAACACCGGGGTTTTCAATTCATGGGCCAAGTTGCCGATGAATTCTTTGCGGAACGTGTCTGTTTCTCGGAGGGCGGTGATTTCCTCAATTTGAGATTCTGCCCAAATCATGACATCTCTGTTGACCTGCTCAATGATGTCTTCGCCGAGATCGACGTTGAGTTGGCTTCCCGATCCCTTGACGCGTCGGATGGTTTTGTAGATGATCCGCAGGCGCTCCTGGAGGTAGAGCCCCAGCTGCCGGTAGATCATCACGTAAGAAAAGAAGGCCACCATGAGACCGGACACAGGAGACATCCAGGCATGCTCGCTCACCCCTGCCAGCCACATGACCATGGCCGTGCAGATCACGGTGATGACCCCAGCTGACGTGGAGGTCTGAACGGCAACAGAATGGGGACTCTGGCTTCCCATCAACCGACGAATTTGTACCCTACGCCCTTGACTGTTTTGAAGAAATGTTCGCCCAACTTTTCACGCAATTTCCGGATGTGGACGTCGATGGTACGGTCACCCACGACCACATCCGTCCCCCACACTGTGGCCAAAATTTTCTCACGGCCAAACACCCGACCTGGCTGAGAGGCCAAAAGGCTCAGCAATTCAAATTCTTTTTTGGGCAAGGAGAGTTCTTTGCCTTCGAGAAGGACCACATAGCGCTCAGGGTCGATCATGAGCCCCGTACCGTCGTAATCGCCGCCGACATAACTCGCTGATTTCTTGCGTCGCAACAAGGCTTGGATTCGGGAAATCAGGACACGTGGTTTCACCGGCTTCAAGATGTAGTCGTCGGCGCCAGCCTCAAAGCCAGCGATTTGGCTGTAATCCTCTCCGCGCGCGGTGAGCATGGCCACGATGGTCCGGTCAAGGGAGGTGGTTTTGCGGATTTCTGTGCATGCTTCAACACCGTCCATCTCTGGCATCATCATGTCCAACAAAATGAGGTCGGGGGTGAGCTTTTTCGCCAATGCGACCCCATCCTTCCCATTCTCCGCAGTCCGGACATCGTATCCCTCTTTCGCGAGGTTGTATTCGAGGAAGTCGAGGATGTCGGGTTCATCGTCCACAAGCAAAATGAGCTGCTTTCCCATGTCAGAAAGTTGGGGCATGTTGAGTTATCGGAATGTGAACTTGGCGTGAAGGAATCCTTAGAGCGATGGTTGGTTCGCCTGTTGGAGGGTTTTCAGGTAAACCTCCCATTTGGACCTGACCTCAGCAAAGGCGTCGTCGTTCCAAAAGGTTTGACCTTCTTTGGCATCTTTTTCATGAAACATGGCGCTCACGTGCCATCCATAAAACCGGGAACCGGCCTGGCCCCACACCCATGTGGCTCCTGCCGCGAGCCAACCAAGCCCTTCAGGCGCCAACGCCGCAGCCAGGGCACAAGTGAACACCCACCAAAGGGGAAGCATGACAATGCCGTAGCCCAACCTCATTGTGGACACAAATTCGGGCTTGCGTACGCTCCTCTTCACCCACCATTTCACCAAGGCCATGGCAGGCCAGGTGCTGGCATGGGCGAGGATTGCCAGTGGGGAGAACAGGGCCAACCAGTTCCTGGAGGACCGGGCGTCCTCTTTCCTCCAGCCCCAGGCCTCAGGCCTGCTTGGATTGCCCATGGCGCACCATGCGTCCATCCAATCGCAATGTGCCTTCTTGATGCCTTCAGCCCATTGGGGCTCGTTCGCCCACTGGTGGGCCCAAGCTTGCAGCAAGGTGGGCACCTCCGCCCATGACGAGGTGGATCGTTCGGTGGTGCGAAGGGCCTGCAATGCGTGGTGAAGGAAAGGCTGCGCTTCGGCTGGCTGAAGGTCCACCATCACCTCTCTCATGGCCTTGGAGACGCGTTCATTCAATGCCGGTTTGTCAATGGTTCCATCTTCCAACAAAAGGTCCGCAAATGGCACGGGCTGTCCAATACGCATTCGGAATCCTCTTCTCCATTCGACATAGTCTTCGTAGTCCAAGCCGATGGGGACCACTTGAATGTCCCGAAGAGCAGGATGACGCTTGGCGGACCTCGCCAACATCTCTGCAAGGCCACCTTTCAAAGGCCTAAGCGACGGGAAGGGATTGTGGTTTCCTTCGGGAAAAATCCCCATGGCGGCGCCGGCATGCATGCGGTCGACACACACGTCAAAGATGACGTCGTTCCGCATGCGGATGTCCTCCACGCGGTCTCTTTGGCGGTAGATCGGGAGTTGGTTGTAGCCGTAGAGAATGTGTCTTGAGACTTTGTTCCAAAAGACATCGGCCCTGGTGAGCCAATGGATTTGCTGGGGCACAAATCCACTGAACGGCATGGGGTCCATCATCCCATTTTGGTGGTTGCCCAGAAAAATGGTCGGGGTGCCTTTGGGGGGCAAGTCCTCGAGTCCCTCCAAACCATGTATTTGGAAGTAGCGGCTGAAACCTGCCCAAACCAAAATGCGGGTGAGGCGGTAATAGATGT
>JBELJW010000092.1:0-8187 GCA_042089975.1 Flavobacteriales bacterium
CCTGACAAGGTCACGGTGCAAATTGCGACTGCATTCCTGATGGATGGTAAATACACCAGGTGTACATGGAAGCAGTGCAACAAATGACCCGACAGGGAGGCTGGCCTTTGCATTGTGTCGCCCTTCCCGATGGGAGGCCCATATGGGGCGGCATATACTTCCCCAAAGACCGCTGGTTGTCCTCACTTCAGGCCGTCTTGGACGTTTGTGCTTCAGAGCCCCAACAGGTCGAAGCGTACGCCCACCACTTGGCGTCCGCTGTGGCCGCCATGGAAGATGAAGGTCCCTCGCCTGAGGCTCCTTGGGCAACAGGCAACGACGACGACTTGGCGACTCAGCAAGTGGACCAAGCGCTTCACGACAAGCTCAACGCATGGCGCCCCACCTGGGACATGCTCCATGGCGGAGCCCTCGGCAGCCCCAAGTTCCCATTGCCCTGCCAAATGGATTTTTTGCGAATTTCTCCTGACCCCGAGGCCCAAACACAGGGCCTGCGAAGCTTGGATGGCATGGAGCGAGGCGGCATCCACGACCACGTCGGAGGAGGGTTTGCGCGTTACAGCGTCGATGAAAAATGGCATGTCCCCCATTTTGAAAAGATGCTCTACGACAATGCGCAACTCCTTGGGACCTTTGCGGAGGCCGCTGAAACCAGCGGCAAAGACGAATGGGTCCGGGCAGCGGAAGGCATTGCCCGCTTCCTCCTCGGGCCCCTTGGCAGTCCCGAGGGAGGGTTTGCGTCGGCATTGGATGCCGACAGCGATGGCGCCGAGGGCACCTACTACGTTTGGTCCCACGATGACCTTGCCCAAGCCTTGCCCAATCATGAGATGCGTGATTGGTTGGTCCGGACCTATGATTGGGAACACACGAGCCATTGGGAAGAGGGCCGACACGTCCTCATGCGGCCCCGTGAGCAGGACCAAGCTTGGCACAAGAAAGACGAGCAAGGCAGGCCGATCGGTCCCACGGTGATGTCGCAACTTGCGGCATGGCGGGACAGCCCGGCATCCAAAAGGAGTCGGCCCGCCAAAGACGACAAGGTGGTGACCGGATGGACGGCCCTCGCCGTTTCTGGATTTGCACGCGGGGGCCGGGCCTTGCAACGCATAGAATGGACAGCAAGGGCGCTGCAAGGAGGTGCATTCTTGCTGCACCAGGCAAGGATGCCCGGCCAGCCTGAACTTCTTCGGCGCACATGGCACCCCAGCGGCGGGCTTGCATTGGAAGGCTTCTCCGAAGATTACGCCTTCACCGTCCAAGCCCTTTTGGACCTGCACCAAGTCACCCTTGACCCAAAATGGCGGGACGAGGCCCGTGCCTTGATGGCCACGGCGCTGGACAGATTTTGGGACGACCAAGCTTCAAAATGTTGGTTCACCTCCCATGACGCCGAGCCTTTGTTCGCCAGACGCTCCAGTGAAGACGACAGCGTGACCCCTTCAGCCAGTGCGACCCTGGCAGGGGCGCTGTGGAAGTTGGGCTGGGCATGCGACATCCCGGTCTGGCGTCAGCAAGCCCAATCCATGGTCCAGCGGCACCTGCTCTCCCCTGCCCCCCTTTCGAGGTCCACAGCATGGGCCAAGGCCTGGATGGAGATGCGCACCCCCATGGCCACCGTGGTCATCGCTGCGTCAAATCGCGCAACTGCCCTGGAGGCTGCAAAGCAGTGGTGGAACGCCCCGCGTCCAGGCACGTGGCTCGATTTGGCCGTTTCTGGAGATGCCCACAAGTTGCCGTGGATGGAAGGAAAAGAGGCGGGGCCAAACGGCGAAGTACAATGGTATGTTTGTTGGGACGGAGCTTGCCAACTGCCCGTGACGAATGCCCAAGACGCATGGATGCTATGCCCCACCTCCAAGGTTTGAACCACCGGACCATTCGGACCTGTCACTTTGCCAAGAAAGCAACGCTGCTGCAAGCATTGCTCGCCTTCGCGTTGGTCACCGCTGGAGGGAGCTCAACTGAGGTTTGGTCCCAAGACGATGGCGGAAGCCGGAGCGAGCGGAAGGCAGAGGAAAAGCGGATGAAGGCTTTGGCCAAAGCAGAGAAAAAGGCTTACAAGGATTTCGAGAAGGCGTACAAAGAACGCCAGGAGCGGCATTACGACATGCAGCAAACAAGCCGTGAGAAGAACCTCATCGTGCCAGATGGAAGGAGCACAAAAGCCCACAACAAATCAGGTCGACATGCCAAGGACAATGTCCGGAAACGCATGCGCAAAGGGCAACAAAAAGCACGTCGGAACCGGGACGGAAGAAGCGTGTCTTGGTGGCGTCGAATCCGCCTTCGCCAATCTTGGAGGAAGGGCTGAGTGCCCTTTATTCCCTTGGTTTGCAACGTCTTTGCACTTTTTAGCGTTCTCGGGAGGGTTGGCCTATATTTGGGCTCCTATAGTATCGCCTGAAATTCTAAACGCATGATGCGGTTTGCAACGTTTTTGGGAGCTGTTTTGATGTCCTTCAGCGCTTATGCGCAAGTGGGGGCAGGAACGCTCAAAGGTCGAATCAACGATTTCGACTCAAAGGATGCCCTTCCTTTCGCCAGTGTCATTCTGTTCCTCAACGGGAACCAAGTGGCAGGAACCAACACGGACTTCGATGGGGACTACACCATCAAACCCATCCAGCCAGGCACCTACGACGTGCTCTTCAGCTTTGTGGGGTACCAGTCCAAGAAGGTGACAGGGGTCAAAATCACCGCCAACAAAATCCAGTTCGTCAACGCCGAGCTCGGCGCCGGGGTGATGATGGAGGAAGCGGAAGTGGTCGAATACTCTGTGCCGCTGATCGACAAAGATGGTGGTGCATCAGGCGGAACGGTGAGCCGTGAAGACATTGACAAACTCCCTGGACGTTCTGCGACAAGCATCGCAGCCACTGTAGCTGGAGCCAGCACAGCTGGAACCGGTGGAGGTGTGAGCATCCGCGGTGCGCGTACGTCTTCGACCTGGTACTACATCGATGGCATCAAGGTCCGAGGTTCTTCCGCCCTGCCCAAGTCGGCCATCGAGGAAGTGCAGGTCGTGACCGGTGGCATCCCCGCCAACATTGGCGATGCCACAGGAGGTGTGATCAACATCTCTTTGAGAAACTCGAGCCGGAAGTGGTTTGGAGGCGGAGAAGTGATCACTTCAGGTCTCCCCACAGAGACCTCCGCTGTTGGCTTGGACAAGTTTGGTTACAACCTTGCGGAAGGATCCATCTCTGGCCCCATTGCGTGGCGCAAAAACGAAAAGGGCGAACGCACCGACCCGGCGTTGGGGTTGTTCCTCTCTGGAAACTACACCTACCAAAAAGACACCCGTCCGACCTTCGGTGGAGTGTACAGAATGACCGATGAAGCCCGCGAAGAGATTTTGGCCGAGCCCCTCCGCCAAAACATCAGCTCTTCGGGGGATATCAATGGTGCTTTGTTCAATGCTGATTTCTTGACGCCAGACGACTTCACACGCACCCCCACGCGTTTGAACAACGCGAACCAAGCCGCAAACCTCGTGGCCAAAATCGACGTGAACACCAACGAAACCACGAGCCTGACCTTTGGCGCGACAGCAGCCCTTGGCCAAAGCAACGAGTTCGACCGGGGACGGTCGTTGATGAATTGGGAAAACAACAACCGCGCCACCAGCCTTGACTGGCGTGGCTATGTGAAGTTCTCTCAGCGCTTCAACGACGACGAAGACAATGGGTCGAGCAGTGGGTTGAAGAACGTCTTCTACTCCATCATGGCCGACTTCTCCCAGAGCTACTTCAAACGTGAGGACGCAAGCCACGGTGACGATTTCTTCAAGTACGGTCACGTTGGAACCTTTGATGTTTTCCAACAGAACAGCTACGAGTACAACGATGCTACGGGGCGTTTCGTCCACAACGGATGGGAAGACACTTTGGTCACCTTCCAGTCCTCTCCCTTCAACCCAGAGTTGGCGGCCATCAACGACCAATACTTCAGTTTGTTTGACGACGACCCATCCGTCAACTTCCAAGAAGGAGTGTTCGAAGTGAGCTCGGGTCCGTACGCCAGTCTTTTGAATGTCCAAAACGGCAACGCCCTTCTCAATGGCCAATCGCCCAACTCCACCTACGGCCTCTGGAGCTACTTTGGCACGCAAGGCAACTCGTACAACATCAGCAACAACAGCCAGTTCCGAGTGAGCGCAGCTGGTTCCGCAGACGTGGGAGATCATGCCTTGCAACTCGGATTTGAGTATGAGCAACGTCGAGATGCATTCTTTTCGTTGGGGCCGGTGGGACTATGGACCCTCGCGCGCTTGACCACCAACTCTCACATCAAGGAGATCGATTTGGCCGACAGTACGATCACCAACGTTGGTACAGAGTATTACGTGACCTACGACCGCCTTTTGGGAGACAACCAATTCGAATTTGACGCACGTCTTCGGGATGCCCTTGGGGCAGATGACCGTGAGTTGATCAACATCGACGCCATCGATCCGGAATTCTTCAGTTTGGACATGTTTGGTGCAGACGACTTGTTGAACCAAGGGTCCAACTACGTCAACTACAGCGGGTACGATCCCTATGGCAACAAAATGACAGGCCGTCCCACCATTGAAGACTTCTTCAATGAAACGCGATCGTTCGGCGGGAATGAGTACAACACCCGCCCCATTGGAGCTTACGAGCCCATTTACATCGCGGGCTACATCATGGACAAATTCACCTTTGACGACATCATCTTCAACGTAGGCTTGAGGATCGATCGATTCGACGCGAACCAGCCTGTCCTCAAAGACCCTTACGTTGTGGGCCAGTCGTACACTGTGGGCGATGTCCAAGGGTCCGAAGATTTGTTTGAACAACTGACTGGCAACGCCGACATCCCAGACAACATTGGCGAAGACTATGCCGTGTACGTGGATGCCTTTGAGGAGCCTGGATCCATTGTGGGTTTCCGTGATGGCGACACTTGGTACAATGCGCTCGGCACTGAAATCAGTGATCCGGACATCCTCGCAGTCAACACCGCTTACCCAGCGCCGTGGCTGAAGCCAAATGACAACGCCAACGGGGACGATTCTTTTGAACTCACCTCGGAAGCCTTCCGCGATTACGACCCCGCAGTCAACATCATGCCGCGTGTGTCCTTTTCATTCAACATCAGCGACGAGGCGGTTTTCTTCGCCCACTACGACATCCTGACCCAACGTCCGACATCAAGCAACCGCTTCTCCCCCATTGACTACTTGTTCTTGGAGAGCCGCAACGACTTGATCTCCAACCCCAATCTGCGTCCAGAAAAAACCATCGACTATGAACTCGGTTTTCAGCAAGTGTTGACCAAGACGTCCAGCTTGAAGATCTCCGCATACTACAAGGAGATGCGTGACATGATTCAGGTGCGGAACTTCACGGGTGCTTACCCCCGTCCCTACAAGGCCTTTGGCAACCTCGACTTTGGAACCGTCAAAGGTTTCACCGTAGGCTACGACATGCGCCGCACTGGAAACGTCCGATTGAATGCGAACTACACTTTGCAATTCGCGGATGGCACAGGGTCCACCACCCAAACCGCCTTGGCCTTGATCAATGCAGGCTTGCCCAATTTGAGGTCCATCAACCCCTTCAACTACGACCAGCGCCACCGCATTGTGGCCAACGTGGACTACCGCTACGGATCTGGCGAAGAATACAACGGCCCTGTGGCCAACTTCGGCGGCAAAGAGCACCAATTGTTTGCCAACACGGGGTTGAACTTCATCGCCAACCTAGGGTCGGGAACGCCTTACACGGCCTCCACCATCGCCACCCCCATCACCGGTGAAATCAGTCCTTCGACCGAAGGATCGATCAATGGTAGCCGTTTGCCATGGCAGTTCAGTTTGGACGCCAACCTCGACCGCAACTTCACCATCACTTATGGACGGGCAAAAGGAGAAGCAAAGACCACCAACCTGAACGTTTACTTGTGGGTGAGCAACGTCTTGAACACGCGCAACATCAACTCCGTCTACCGATTCACCGGCGTGGCCGATGACGACGGCTACTTGGCTGCTGCGCAGTACCAACCCCTGATCAACAGCCAAAACGATCCAAACGCCTTCCGGAACTACTATTCCATGTTCGTGGACAACCCCTTCAACTTGGGTTTGCCACGGACCATGCGTCTTGGTGTCAAATTTGACTTCTGAACATGCATAGCAAGCAGATGAACCGCATTCTCTCATTTTCCGTTCTATGCCTCATGGCTTCCACAGCCTGGGGATACAAGTATGTTGGCGCGGGCACCCCGGGAGGGACCGCAGACCAAAACCTTCAACCCGCTTTGCGCGCTGCGGCTTGCGCCCCAGCCACAGGTCTCCGTGATTTGGAGTGGAACAACGTACGTGCACTCATCGAAACCGGAGGTTCCCTCTGGCAAGACCGCGCAACAAGCCAGGCGTCTTATGAGGTGCCCAAAGGTGGGGGTGTCAGCTCTCTCTACGCAGGGGCCTTGTGGATGGGGGGCATCAGCCCGGACCAACAGTTGAAACTGGCCGCTGTCACCTTCCGAGGAGACGGAAACGACTATTGGACAGGTCCATTGACCAACGATGGCGGTGCAGAAGTCGACGCCGCAACGTGCAACGAATACGACGATTTCTTTGTGTCCACACGTGCGGATGCTCAACGGCATCGCCAATACTTTGATGCTGTCGCTGCTGGAACGGTGGATGAAGAGTTCCCCGAGGGGTATGCCATGCCTGCCTACTTCAGGGACTACCCTGCACATGGCAGCACCGATTTGAACCAAGACTATTACCTCGCTCCTTTCCAGGATTACGATGGAGATGGGTTCTACTCCCCCGAATTGGGAGACTACCCTTGGTACGATTTCCTTCAAGAAATCGATTGCAAGAACCGAAAGCGAGAAGATCTCGTCCCCCTCTACGGCGACAGAAACTTCTACTGGATTTTCAACGACAAAGGAAATGTGCACTCGGAGTCGCAAGGAGAGCCCATCGGCATGGAGATCCGTGCCCAAGCCTTTGCTTTCTCCACCAACGACGAGGTCAACAACATGACCTTCCACAACTACGTCTTGATCAACCAAGGCACCCAAACTTTGTCCAACACCTACTTCGGGGTTTGGGTGGATGCCGATGTGGGAACGGCAACAGACGACTACGTCGGCTGCGACGTCCAAAGAGGCCTAGGCTACAGCTACAACGGAGACGCCGTGGACGAGCCGTCCAACAGCTCGACAGGCTACGGCGAAAACCCACCTGCCGTGGGTCTGGATTTTTTCGAAGGACCTTATCAGGATGCGGACGGACTTGACAACCCCCTAACAAGCAACTTCTCTGACGCTGTCGACTCCCTTGGCATCCCTTACGAAGGGATTGGGATTGGCTACGGAGATGGTGTCGTGGACAACGAGCGCTTTGGGATGCGTCGCTTCGTGTATTACAACAACTCGAACAACCCCATCAACGGTGAGCCTGCCACCCCCCTCCACTTCTACAATTACATGAACGGAATTTGGAAGAATGGACAAAAGATGGCCTACGGAGGGGATGGTGTGAGTGCCGCCACGGGTGCCAATCTTGACGTCTCCTGCGACTACATGTTCCCAGGCGACACCGACCCCTTCAACTGGGGCACCGGAGGTGCTACCGTTGACCCTTGGACGGAGGTCACATCAGGCAACCCACCCGCCGACCGACGTTTCATCCAAGCAGCTGGACCCTTTACCTTGGAGCCCGGTGATTACAACAACATCACCATGGGGGTCGTTTGGGCCCGTGCCAATGCTGGGGATCCCGAAGAAAGTGTGAAGCTGATGCGCATCGCCGACGACAAGGCACAGGCCTTGTTCGACAATTGCTTCGAAATTGTCTCGGGTCCAGATGCGCCAGACGTGACCGTGCAAGAACTCGAAAACGAGCTCATCCTGTACCTCACGAATGACAATCCACTGTCCAACAACTTCAGAGAAGAATACCTTCAGTTCGACCCGGGCATTCCCAAATTTGATGTGGAGGGCAACCTCTACGACACCCTGAGTCGCTCCTACAACTTCGAGGGCTACCAAATCTACCAGCTCACCAACGACCAGGTTTCTGCAGCCGATTTGAGCGACATCAACTTGGCAAGATTGCTCTACCAATGCGACGTCGTCAACGACATTGAGGTGGTGGTCAACTACGTGCAGGACACTGAAATGGAACTTCCCGTTCCAACC
>JBELJW010000093.1:0-8179 GCA_042089975.1 Flavobacteriales bacterium
GTGTTGATGCCCAAATCCAGGGTCACCCCAGCGTTCTCGAATGCTGGCCCCTTGTACAATGAGTTCACCATCAAGCTCGCCCCAAATGACAAACCTTCTTCATTCACCAAGCCGAGCCTCGCCATGAGCATGGGTTCACGGAAAAAATCCCCCGAAGCGATGGCAACCCGCTTTCCAGAATTGTTGGGAAACACCTCAGTCTGGTGGCGCATGTAGCCCAAAAAGCGATAGAATCCAGAACATTGCACCCTCGCGACAGGATCTTTCACCAGCGGCGCGACCATCCCCATTCCTCCCTCCGCTTGGCCATTGATTTCTTGGCCCCAGCAAGGGGAACTTGCCACAAGGCATGCCCACAACCCCAAAGCCCATTTCTTGGATTTGGCCATGCCCAATAATACGCTCCAAGACAATGCGCTAGAGGAAGACTGTGAAGAGAATTGTAAGGCGATTGTCAAGAATCAATCGGACGCGGAGGCACCTCGCACACACCTGAAACCAATGTGGTTCGTGCCGGTATCGAACGCGGCTGGCATGCGCGCTGAAACCCTGTAACTGGCGCAATAGCTAGGGTTGCAAAGAAAGGAGCCCCCACGAATGACCCTTTTGGGGGTCATGGCATCCACGGGGTCGTGGCATGTGTCAGGGCCCAAGGGGTTCGCCAGAGTCTCGGCACGCTGCCTCTCGCGGTAATGTCTGGAACTGTACCAATCGCTGCACCACTCCCAAACGTTGCCTGCCATGTCGTAGAATCCAAGGCGGTTGGGAGGGTAAGTCTTGACTGGAGCGGCAGACACAAATCCATCCCTGAGCTCGTTCTGAACAGGGAATCGGCCTTCCCAAATGTTGCATTTGGCATCGCCCGTCTCAGGGTCTTCTGAGCCCCAAGGATACACTTGACGGTCGCGCCCACCGCGAGCTGCGAACTCCCATTCCGCCTCCGTAGGAAGTCGACCTCCGCGCCAATGTGCATAGGCCATGGCATCTTCGTAGGCGACATGCACCACGGGGTGTTGCGTCAGGCTGTCAAGGCCACTTTCACCTCCAATCGGATGCTTCCAGCTCGCACCAGTGACCCATTGCCACCACTGACCATGGTCGCGCAAATTGAAAATCTCTTGGGGCTGGCGAAACACCATCGATCCTGGCGCCACTTCTCCTTGGGCAGATGCGAACACCCGTTCAGCCACGGTGACGTATCCGGTCGCTTCCACAAAGGCCGCAAACTGCGCATTCGTGACTTCATGGGCATCCATGAAAAACCCATCCAAACGAACCCTTTGCGCCGGGAATTCGCGCGGCAGGGCCTGGTCATCGTTTGTTGCGCCCATCCAAAACTCCCCCGGATCCACCCAAATCATCTCCGTGTCATCGCCGCCCATCCCCCACCATTCCGCATCCATGGTTGCAGGCACCTCCACCAAAGCATGGACGGAGTTGTCGTCGCTCTGCGCATCGTGGCAACTTGGGCCAGGGGCGCGCTCACCAGCGCAGGAGGCACATGCCACTGCACAAAACAAAGCCCATGGGACCAGCCTCAGTGCCATGAATCAAACGATTCCAATGGCAAATTCTTCCATGTGATGCCTGGCTGCCACCTGGGCGCATCCACTGCATCGAGGTACTGCATCAAAACAGAGTCCATTGCGACACGACGGTCCACATCGACCTCAGAGAGGTTCAACGATTCACCCAAGTCCGATGCCACCTCAAATAGCAGGGTCGATCCGTCGTCATGAAAGTGAATGAGTTTGTGGTCGCCCTGAACGAGGGCCGAATGCGCGCGGTTCAAGGCGATTTTGTTCTGATAAGGGACATGAAACACCATTCCCTTCATGGGACGGTCCACAGATCCTTCAGACCACAGCACTTGGGCCATGCTTCCGCCATCCACCTTGTCAAATCCCGCCTTGGTGCCTCCTGCAAGCTCGCATATGGTTGGCAGCAAATCACATCCCCAAACAGGGACATCAGATTGGGTGTTGGGACCGATGCCTGGACCTGCGACCACCATGGGAACCCGGAGTCCTCCTTCCATGGCATCCCACTTCCCTCGTTGAAGAGGATAATTGAGACTTTGCGCATACTTCTTGCCTCCGGGAATGTTGGGCACTCCTCCATTGTCCGCCATGTAAATGACGTAGGTGTTGTCCTCCAGTCCAAGTGCCTTCAGGTGGTCCATCAACATCCCCAAGCCATCGTCGAGATCCTCTGTCATGGAGGCCATCCCGAGGTGGGCGTGTCGTTCTCCCATCGGTCGTGTTTTGATCTCCTCCCATGTGTCCTCTCTGGTCTCGATGTTGCTGTGAACCGCATAATGTGAAAGCTGGAGAAAAAAGGGTGCCCCCACCTGGTGACAAGAATCCATGAAGGCCATGCCCTTTTGGGTGAGGGAGAATATTTTCTTGGGGTCTTCAGAGATGGCGGTGTTCCACTGGGTGGGGTTGTTGACAAAGCCGCCGTCCATGTTGCGCGTGGGGCCATCGCTGAGGTCATACCCCAAGGCTTTGGGGTTGGCGCCCATGCCCCACTTTCCAAAGTGTGCCGCAACATACGTGCTGTCCACGGCCTTGATGGCTCTGGGAATGCTTGTCCAACCCTCGTGGTCGATGTGGTCGGTGTTCATTCCCACTCGAATGAGAGAAAGCCGCGCAGGGGATTTGCCAAATTGGATGCTGTACCGGGATGGCGCACACACCGGAGCGGCAGCCCTTGCCTGAGAGAACCGCATCCCCCTTGCCGCCAAAGCCTCCAAATGAGGGGTCGTGTGGCTGTCGCTTTTGGAGAGAGGATTTCCTTGGTCCATCGCCAAGGAGGTTCCATTCCAGCCTTGGTCATCTGCCAAGACCAAAATGACATTGGGTCTTTGAGACCGTTGTACAACCTCAGACGAAATTCCACCACACCCCAGCAAAAGCGGCAGGCAGCAAAGCCCAACAGCAACCGTCAAGGCCCATGGGTTGGGCCCAATGCGCAGAAAATATAGGTTCATGGGGTTGGGGGGCTCGGGTGAAGCAATGGGATGTCTTCTCCATCCCTGAACAATGGTGGACTCCACGGCATGGGCGGAGCTTCCAAATTCATGCGCCCGATGGAAGGCGGCAATGGCAAAGTGGACCTTGTTCTTTCCTCCATCCATCCCCTTAGCGAATCAATCAAGGCCTCGTGACCGGGCACGAGGGCCAAGTTGTTCTCTTCTCCAGGGTCTTCATTGTGGTCGTACAATTCCATGCCCAATTCCCCGTCCTTGCCCCACAACGTCAACCGGTGCCGTATCGTTCTCAAGGACACCCCTTGACGCCATTGGGTCAAGGCCCCGCCTCCAGTCTCCACCACCTCCTCTCGCATTCTTGGGACCAAACTTCTGCCCGCCACGTATTCTGGGGTCGAAATCCCTGCCAGCTCATTCAGCGTCGGGTACAGGTCCACCAACTCGACTGGCTGGGGCACCCTTGCATTGGACGTCTCATGCCGTGGATCCAAGATGAACAAGGGGACCCGTGTGGCTTCTTCAAACAAGGTCTGCTTTTGCCAATGACCATGCTCCCCCAAGTGATACCCATGATCGGACAAAAACACGACCACGGTATTCTCCGCAAGGCCAGTGGAACGCAAAGCTGTCAGCACCCGACCGATTTGGGCATCGACGAAAGAAATGGATGCGCAATAAGCCTGCTTGATTTCTTTGGCGCGTCCCGAAGGCAGATTTCGTTGGACCTTTTTGGCACGGATGGACTTTTGTGCAGGCAACGGCAGTTGGACCCATTCGTTTGGATCAGATGCGGGGACCACCATGGCGTTGGAGTCGTACAATTCGAAATAAGGCCTAGGGGCCACAAAGGGAGTGTGGGGCCTGAAAAAGCCAGCTGCCAGGAAAAAAGGCTCTCCAGACTCCGCGAATCGCTCGAGCTCATGAACCACTTGAGTGGCCACCTTTCCATCGGTGTACTCTTCGTCCCTCCCTTCGGAGGCAAGCCAACTCAAGGTTCCCCCAAATTTGCCCGGCACAAGAGATTCAATGAGGTGCTCCTCGTCTTTGTCTCGGCCCCTCGGGTTGTGCGTCTCGTCCCATGACGGGTTGTCGTCGTGCCCTGATGTCCCAATGTCTCCTGGGTTGTCGTAGTGGAAGATCTTGCCCACACGAACAGATCGGTGGCCATGGCGGCGGAATCCTTGCGCCAGGGTCACGACATCCGGCAACACACTTCGAAGCATCACCCGGTTTTGGGTGATGCCAGACTGGGACGGATACATGCCTGTCATGAAGGATGCACGCGAAGGGCCGCATAGGGGGTACTGACAATGGGCCTGTTCAAAAACCACTGCCTTTTGCGCAAGGGCATCCAAATGAGGCGTCTGAACGATGGTGTCGCCCAAAAAACCAAGGCTACAGTTCAAGTCATCGGCGACCAGGAACAAAACATTGACTTGGTCATGCGACGACGACATGGACGTGGTGGCTTGATCAGAAGGTGCGCAGCCGATCAAGCATGCCCAAGCCGCCGCAAACAAGCCACCAACACGTTGGGCACGTAGGGTCATCCCATCAGTGGGTGACCACAAATCGCAGCGAACGGAATCCGTTCTCCCCTTCCACATGGGCGATGTATATCCCCGCAGGCCAACCTTCCACACTCCACTCGTGCCGACCTTGGACCGTGCGTTGGGTGTGCCAGATCCTGCCCGTCAAGTCACGAACCACTAGGGACTGATGAACGGCTGGGAAATCCATGTGCACAATGCCATTGGCAGGGTTGGGGTACATCTGCACCCCTCCATTGGCCAACTCGCCGCCCAGACCGTCTGTTTCGCCTGCACACAAACAATCTGCCGTGACCATGTCGTTGAGGGTGGAATCGTCCCCATCGTCGCAAGAATCTCCGACCACCAGGCATAAACCGTTGTCTTCTTCTGCAAGAGGCTCATAGTTGCAAGCCTCGAGATTGGTGCAACCCAAAGCATTGTAGACCACCATGCTCTTCCAAAAGATGGTGTCAAAATTGGCCACTCCCCAAGGCGCACGCAGCCCGAATCTTGCAATGGATCCTTCCAAGGCGCCATCGTCAGGTGTGGCGCTCAAGTCAAGCACATAGGTGGAGAAATCCACCATCCCTGTGTCGACCGGGATGTTGTAAAAACACATGGCGGTGTTGGTTTCCGAAGGGTACACAAACAACCGCGCGTTGGGGTTGCCAGAAGATGTGGGGTTTTTCAGCGTCACCGCCACGCGATCGTACGAACCAACAGGCAGGCTCAAATCGTCACTCAAAGTACCTGAGCGCATCACCGGTGTTTGGTTGTAGGCCCGCATGGCCATGGCCTCAGGCTGTTCTGTCAAATTGCAACCCAAATTGCTCTCACTGGCTGGCACCCAGCCCTCTTTCGAGTTTTGCCAGGCATAAGAAATCTGAGATTGTCCTTGCAGCACAATGGAAAACATTGCTGTCACAAGAAGTACAAGATTCAGGGTGTTACGAAGGTTGGGCATGTGAAAAAAACTTTATCAATGGTCATGGCGTCGGCAACCAAGCGCGACTTTTCCCAAAGGTAAAAACCAGTGACAAGCCATGACCATCCCCACTCGAATTATTCCTGCCTGTCTCCTGCTCGCGACGCAATGCAGTGCCCTCGCCTCAGTGTACTACGTTTCATCCTCAGAAGGAAACGATGCGTGGTCAGGAGAGAGCGTCAACCAGGCATGGCAGTCTTTGGACAAGATCAACAACCAGACGTTTGGTGCGGGCGATCAAATCCTTTTTCGACGTGGCGATGCCTGGCAAGGCATGCTGCACCTCAAGGGCTCTGGGAACACAGGAGCGCCCATTCTTCTCTCCAACTATGGCGACGGCCCCTTGCCCCTGATTGACGGCAATGGCTACCAAGCGTGCATCCTCCTGTACAATGATGGCTTCGTGGAAATCGACGGCTTTGAGTTGACCAATGAGGCGAGTCATTTGGACGAGCAGGGACTTCCCAAGAAACTCGACAGCTTTCTTGGAGAGACCAACGACTACGGTTCTGGCAAAAGCGTGCGCTTTGGGGTCAAGATCGTGGCCGATGCGCAGTCCGTTGCCTCTGTGGGCATGACCCAGCTGCATATCCACGACATCTACCCCACACCCGACAATTTGGCAAATGTCCACCTCGGGTACGGCATCAAGTTTGAAACCCGATCGGACACCACCACCAATGCCTTTCACGTGGTCGAAGATGTGTCCGTCACCGACTGCCTCATCGAACGTACTGGGCATTATGGCATTTGGATCAAATCCCTTGGAATACCTGGTGTTGACGATGTCAAAAACGATGGCATCCTTGTGGCCGACTGCACCTTTTCCCACACGGGAGGATCGGGATTCGTGCCCAACAAAAGCCAGAACATCGTTGTCGAGGATTGCCTCTTCAATCACTCGGGTTCGGGCATCGACCCACGCATGTGGAACCGCGGAAGTGGCATGTGGACGTTTGACTGCAAGGATGCTGTCATCCAGAACAACCGATTCATGAACGCGCATGGCTACCAAGACTCTTATGCTGCCCACATCGACTACGGCAATGAGAATGTCGTGATTCAGTACAACCTCAGCTCCAACAATGAAGGCGGGTTTGCAGAAGTCCTAGGCGACAATGTTCGCTGTGGCTACCGTTACAACATCAGTGTCAATGATGGTTACAGAATCGACCCCGAAGGAGATCCTTGGGACCGGAAAGGGAAGATTCTGTGGGTCTCCACCTTCTGCGGAGGTCCTGTGAGGTGCCCGAGTGAGGGAACCTTTTTTTACAACAACACGGTCTTCGTGGGCCCCACGTTGAATCCTGAAATCTACGTTTGGCCAGAATCTGGTGACGTCCACATCCACAACAACCTCATTTTCATGAGTGACGACGGAGAAACCCTCGAGACATTGCTTGAGGACGACGGCAACGAATACTTCGTCTCCCACAACTTGTTTCATCCTCCAGGAAGGATTAGCCTGGACAGCGACCTTGCCGTGCTCTCCAGTCAAGAAGACCCGGCATTTTTGAACACGAGCAATCCCTTGCCCACCTTCGAGTTGAATTACCAAATCGATGCACAGAGCCCCGCATTTCAAGCGGGCACATTGATTGCTGGCAGCGAGGACAGCCACGATTACCTGAACAACAATGGTGGACGAGACTTTCTGGGCCAACCTGTCTCCAGCACCAATCCGCCTTCCATTGGAGCCATCGAAGGGAACCTATGCGGCACAGGTGCAACATGGAGCCCTGAGCTGAACCAATGCTTGCCCAACGACCCAGGGTGTCTTTTTGACCTGGACGGAGACGGCAGCGTATCCACCATGGACCTCTTGTCCTTCCTCTCGCTCTTCCAATCCAATTGCTAAGGCTCCCGCCAACTTAAATGGTTGGCCACTGTGCTCATGTGGACAAAAAAAGAACGGGCCGCCCGAAGGCGACCCGTTCCATTTTGTTGGGCAACGACCAATCTTAGTCGCAGATGTTGCCCCAGAGTTGGAAGAAGTCAAGCAGGTCGTTGACATCCACCTCGCCGTCACCGGTGAAGTCACCTGGGCAAGCGTCTGGGTAATCGCAACCACCTGGGTAGTTGGCCGTAGGATCGTAGTCCAATCCATCAGGATCCAAGCAACCCACGTAGAGACAGGAGTCATCGTCGATGGTCGCAGCTGCATCATAGTTGACCGCTGACTCGTCCAAGCAACCGGTCAGCAAGCAGCTGAAGTCACATTGGCCATCGTCCACGTTGGCATCCATGTCGTAGTTGCAAGCCGCTGCGTAAGTGCAACCAAGCACTTCCAATTCATCGCAGATGCCGTTCATGTTCAAGTCGCTCAAACAGTTGCCGTCGCAGTCGTAGAACTGATCAGCATAGGTGCAAGAGCCATCCTCGATGGTGGCAGACCCGTCGTAGTTGCAAGCAACAGCGTCAGTACAACCAGCGCAAGTGAGGTACTCACAAGAGCTGTCGTCGTCCGTGGCAGCGCTGTCGTAGTTGCAGGCACCGCTGTCGGTGCAACCTGCAATCTCCAACTCGTCACACACACCGTCTTCGTCTGCATCGCTCAAGCACACACCGTCACAGTCATAGACAATGGCGTAGTTGCCACCTCCACAAGAACCTGTGAATTCGTGGCTGCCGAGTCCAGTCCAATCGTTCTGATCAAGAACAATCCACTCG
>JBELJW010000094.1:0-8131 GCA_042089975.1 Flavobacteriales bacterium
GGCCTGGGGGGCCTCTTCACGGGCCGCTTCCTGAAGAAGCCATTGCCCGAGTTGAACAAGAGAGGAAAAGAGATTGTTGGCGTTGTACATTTGAATCCCAAAGGTACCTGCGATGGCCATCATGATAACAGACGAATGCATCAATTGCGGTGCATGTGAACCAGAATGCCCCAACAACGCCATCTACGAAGGCGGTGCGACCTGGAAGTTCAGTGAGGGCACAGGATTCAGTGGGTCCGGCACCCACCCTACTGCCGGCATGGTGGATGCGGACGAGACCCACGAGGCCGGAAGTCCTGACCTTTATTACATCGTGACCGACAAGTGCACAGAATGTGTGGGCTTCCACGACGAGCCGCAGTGTGCGGCTGTTTGTCCCGTCGACTGCTGTGTGGACGACCCTGACCACGAAGAGACGGAAGATGTGTTGCTGGCCAAGAAGGCCTTCATGCATTTGTAAGAAACCGCGATTTTCCTCGTTCGATCCCCATGCAGTCCCCCCTCATCCCCACTTGGGCGTTTCTCCTCTTCATGGGTGGGATGGCGGCCTCTGTGACGGGTCGTGCGCAATCGCCTGAGCTGGCGCGTGCCGAAGCTGCCCACCAAAGTTTGCGACAGGCCACCAATGAAGCCGACCGGCTTGCGTTGCACGCGCAAATCGAAGACTTGTGGGCCCAAGCGGCAAAGACAGGAGGCCTGATGGACGTGGACTGGTCCCTTTGGAACGAAGCCGTTGTCGACCTGGGCGAAGGCGAAGAGCGCTTGCTCGTGTACTCCTGGAACGTTGAACTGGACGACCAATCCCAACGTTACGGTGGGTGGGTGGCCAAGACCGACAGCAAGGCCCCTCTTGGATACCAATGGACGGCCTTGGCCCACGACACGCAAACCGACCCCACCGACGACAACCGCATCCACCGGCACGACCACTGGCAAGGTGGGCTGTACTATGCTGGGGTGGTCACGTACGACAAGTCGAAACCTGTCTACACGTTGCTGGCTTGGGATGGCGCCGATGCTTTGACCACGCGAAAGTGGGCTGAAACCCTCGAAACGAGGAATGGACGGGTGCGCTTTGGGAGCCCCCGCTTTGAGATGCCACAAGGACTTCGCAAGCGGCATGTGCTTCGCTATGCCAATGCCGTGCAGGCCACCTTGCGCGTGGAATCTTCTCCTGTGCGCATCGTCATGGACCACCTCGCACCTGAAAGTCCAGACTTCAGGGGCCAATACGCCTTCTACGGGCCAACCTTGAGCTACGATGCCCTCGAGTGGAGAAAAGGGCGCTGGCACTGGAAAAAGGACGTGGCCGCCCAAAACGACGAAGAGGGTTCACGACGAGAATACCGCGACCCCAGCAGGCGACGCGGGCGCAACTGATCATTGAGGCCGGCGCCACGCGTCTTGGCCCAGCCACACTTCAGTGGCCCCCGAGCCGTACCGTCGGGGATCCCCGTCTCGGAAAGTACAGTCTGGATGGTGCTGGTCCAGGCTGGTGCGGATTTGGTGACGAAGCACGCCCTGCCCCACGCCGTGGATGAACACAATGCGCCGAAGTTTCTCGCGTTTGGCGATGTCCATCATGCGGTCGAAGTGGTCCATTTGGATGGCGATCTTGGCGCGGTCGGGCAGGCCACTTTGGTCCTCCACCAATTCATGGATATGGAGGTCCACCTCCATGTGTGCATCCCGCCTCGACATGTTGGTCGCTTGCGCATTGGCGTAACGCACCTCAAAGTCCTTCTGAAGTTCCTTCATGCGCGTCTCTCCCACCTCGCGGGCCAGAAGCTTGGCCAAATCAGGGACAGTGTCCCCATATTTTTGGGCTTCCGTTTGTGGGTCTGGTGCATGAATCAACTCATGGGCTTCGACGGTGCGGTCAAAACCATCTTCGTCAGTGACCACCACTTGGCTGCCTTCCACACGCAGAACGGTGGCGCTTCCCACCTCATTCAAAAACTTGACCAATTGGCCTGGTGAAAACTGCCTCATGTCGCCTTTGCTTTTTCAATCACCCATTGGCTCGTGACGGCCGGTCCCTGATGAAAGGGGCCTTCGTCCAACACTTGCCCGCAACGTGCATTCCACAAAATCTGGCCATGGTCGAGGTCGAGGTCCTTGTCCATCGTGCTAGCGTCGAAGAGCATGTCGCGCACCTTGGGCCCACCTGAGTCCAAGCCCAGCTGGTCAACGTGAAACCCCTCGACAATCAGCCTTCCACCGGGCTTGACCCATGACCATGCCCGTGCGTGGAATGCCGACCGTACATCAGCCGGCATGTGGACGAAAATCAAGCCGACCACATCAAATGACGCCTCGTGGTGCACCTCCATGGCGTTGGCCGTGACTGCTTCGATGGTCACCCCTCGGGAGGAGGCCAATTTCTGCGCCTTGCCCACCCCTGTTTCACTCATGTCAAAGCTTGAAACGTCCCAGCCCTGCTCCGCGGCCCACACAGCGTTTCTTCCTTCACCATCGCACGGCAACAACAGCTTGCCCGCAGGGAGCAAAGACAGCTGAGAAGCCCAAAACACATTTGGCTTCACCCCATAGACGGTGTCATGGCTCCTGTAGCGTTCGTCCCACTTGTTCATGCAACGAAGTTCAACATCGGACGGCTACCTTGCATCATGATTTCAGCAAAATCCCCGGTGGTCGCCTTGGTGGCCGTTCTTTTCTGTGGCACCTCCTCTGCACAAGGTCCAACAGACGCCACATTCGCGCAGGACAGCGCCCAGGTTCGGCATGTGTTCGACGAGGTGCTGATGCATGCCCAAGCCCATCAAAATCTGAAGCATTTGTGCAAGGAGATTGGCCACCGGCTCAGCGGCTCCCAAAGCGCACAACAAGCCATGGATTGGGGGCTTGATGTCTTGCGCGACCACGGTGCAGACACCACCTACATCATGCCTGTGGAGGTGCCTTCATGGACCCGTGGCAGTGTGGCAGATGCCGATGCGACTCTTCCCAACGGACAAGACATGGCCCTGCACATCACCGCATTGGGCGGGTCCGACCCCACCCCAGCTGGGAAGACCATCCAAGGTCCTCTTCTGGTGGTGCGCCATTTGGACGCGTTGGATACGTTGGATGCCACGGGCCACATCGTGCTCTTCAACAGGGCCATGGACCCTCTGTTGATCAACACTGGCGCGGCCTATGGCGGGGCCTATGACCAAAGGGGCAATGGCGCTGTCGCCGCCGCCAAGGCCGGCGCTGTGGGGGTCTTGGTCCGTTCCCTGACCCATGCCTTGGACACCCTTCCCCACACGGGCTCCATGCGCTATGCAGAAGATGTTTCTCGCATTCCCGCAGCTGCGCTTTCCACCGTGGATGCCTCTGCCTTGTCCAAAGCCTACACCGAGGCCCGCGAGCAGGACCAAACCATCACCGTCCGCATGCGCATGGACTGCGCCGACCTCGGCAAGGTCATGCAAGGCAATGTCATTGGGGAATGGCGTGGGAGCACCCACCCCAACGAAATCATCACCTTGGGGGGGCACCTGGACTCGTGGGACATCGGCGAGGGAGCTCACGACGACGGTTCTGGCGTGGTCCATACCCTTGAGGCCCTTCGCGCCCTCCGCGCCATTGGTTACACCCCGCATCGAACGCTTCGCTTCGTGTTGTTCATCAATGAAGAAAATGGCAACCGCGGCGGCAAAAAATATGCAGAAACCGCAGCCTCCGAGCACGAAGCCGGACTGCGTCACGTGGCCGCCATGGAATCAGATGCAGGCGGGTTCGTGCCACGCGGCGTGCGCATGGACGGTTCCGATCCGCAGGTGGCCATGGTTCGGTCTTGGGCGCCAACCCTCGAGCCTTACAACCTTCATTATTTTGGTCGGGGTGGTGCTGGCGTGGACATTGGCCCGCTCAAGACCCTGGAGCCCAGACCGCTCCTGGTGGGGCTTGTGCCGGACGGACAGAGGTACTTTGACCTCCACCACAGCAGCCAAGACGTTTGGGAAAACGTGCACAAAAGGGAACTGGAACTTGGGGCTGCGACATGTGCGACCATGTTGATGCTTTTGGACCAACACTTGCCCAGCCCTTCAGAATGACCGCCTCACGTCTTCACTCCGCGGCATTCCAGTAGGGGACAAACTGAAAGTCTCCGTACTGGTTCATCGTGCCAGCATACGCTGGAAAGTGAATCCCCAACTCGTCGAGGGTCCAAGTCGAAGGCAACGGCAACCCAATGTGGTCGTTGGCATAGTGCCACAGACCGTCAAAGAACGGCGCCGATTCAGCCACAATGGCGGCATCGCCAAACTCCATGGAATACACGGCAAACTCGGGATTGTAGCGCAAGTCGAAGAACACATAGTGGCCATCGATCTCTTCGCCTGAGGACACCATCATTCGGCCATCGGCTGTCACAGACTGCGAAAATTCACGGATGACACCAGAGCGTTCCACAAGGTTGAACACGGTCACGGGATCAGGACACTCGGGCATGTACACTTCCGCGCTGTCGTAGATGCTGTAGGCGAAGTAGAGAGAATCCAAGGCCACATCCCCGCTGACGGCTTGCGCAAAAAAGGACTCCAAAGGGGTTCCTTGATAATCGCATGGCACCGTCAGGTCTGGCCCCCACTGCGTGTTGTACACTGTAAGAAACGACAGGAGATCGCCGTTGTTGACCAAGCCATCACCATTGGCGTCAGGCTGGAAGGGTTGGGAGGTTTGGGCCCAAGAGCCAAAGGAAAGTCCCATGGCTAGGAGAAAAGAAAGCAGACGCATGGCGAAGGGTTTTGGTGACCCTAAAGATATACATAATATTTTTGACAGTGTTCAGGTAAGGAGTCTGCCTTGGTCTCATGTGCCACGATCCTCTCAAGCAGAAAAAAAGCCCACTCTTATGGTGGACTTTTTCGTGACCCTGTAGGGATTCGAACCCCAAACCTCCTCATCCGTAGTGAGGTGCTCTATCCAGTTGAGCTACAAGGCCATCCCACATGACCTCACGGCCAATCGGGGGGCAAAGATAGGCAGGCTTTCTTCCCCACCAAATGACCCCGACAAAAATGCAGAAAAAAGAAATCCGCACCAGTACAGAGGGAAGGTGTTGCCACCATCGATTCCTTTGACTGATGCGGATCCTTCGGACGTATCACTTCGCGAAAAGTGAACGAGCACCTGGTCTTTCAACCCAATGCGAAGAAGATTGCTCCTCTTCCCGAAACTCTCCTTGACCTGCTCGCCGTGCACTTCCGCATCTTTCAACGCGTCATCACAAGTTGTTCGCACACCGTCAAGCGGGAGCATTTTGCAACGCTCGGGCCTTTCTTCCACCGAAGTTTCAGAACCTCTGGAAGCCAGAGGGATGGGACGCTTGTGCCTCTTCGAGGACATTGCAAGCCTGTCAGATCAAGCTTTGCCTTTGGGGCACAAGTGCCTCTCCAGCTGGTCGACGTTTCCAAAGTGGGGTTGCCCCTGCCTCTTCTGCCGTCTCCCGCCCGACACACCGCTGCGTGCCAGACACCACAAAGATTGCTCTGGGGTTTTCCAAGGACGAGTCCTCTTCAAACATCGGTCGCTTCCCCGAAGGTTGGCTGGATCCCTTCAACGTTTGTCTTTCGACGTTCCGTTGTTGTTTTCCCCGATTGGTTGACACAAAGAATGGCAACTTTTTCCAATACGACAAATTTGACGCTTTGCAGAAATGAACAATGTATTCACTTCAGTTACAAACAATTGTGGATAGCCAACCGTGTCTGGCAAGTGGGGGCCGTTTCTCGCCTGCTCCGCTCTCTTTCAGGCGGCGCAAAGATACATCACAACTTGTCCTCAGGCCTTGAAGTACCGGAGGCTGACCATTGCTGGGCCCTTGGAAGGAAAGGTCCTGCTGTACTTCTGCTCACCTCGGAGCCCGGCCTCCTCGGCCATGGCGTCATAGACTGGGATTTCCAGAATGTACTGGTCGCTGAACCCATGGGTGGCATCGTAGGCTGTGGCCGCCATGCGTCCTTGCAAAGCTTGGGCATCTTCTGGCGCAATGGTGTGCAGTTCGATGGTCAGCAAACCGTGTTGCGCCACATAGGGAGACCACTTCATCAAGTGTTCTTTGAGGCTTTGCTCGACATTGCGCAACTTCAGTCTGCGCCCCCGAAAGGCATACGCACCTGAAGACATCGGCGCCTCCGGGCGTTCCATGATGGGCGCATTGTACACGCGGTTGTGGTCCAAAAAGGAACGTACACTCATCAAATCAGACAAACGAAGGCCATGGTGCTCGTGCAAATCCAAAGCGAGTTGGTCGGGGTCGCCAATGTCTCCCCAAATGAAAAAGCCTTCAACTTGTTTTTGCCTGAAATGATCGGCTGTGGCGACCAAGGCTTCCTGGTTGAAGTCGGCCCCTACAAGGAGCAGTGGGTGGGTGTCCAGATGTTTTCCCCTCAGTGTGTCCTGCACGATGACCTCCCGCAAGTGCAACAACAGTGCACCGTTGCCGCACCCCATGTCGCACAACCCCTTGGGTTGATCCTCGAGCGGACGGTCAAAAATCTCTTTCACCACATGGTCCAGATGGGTGAAGTACGCCTTGTGTGCGCCCCCTGACCCCCAAACGTTCAGGGTTCGGTCCACATGGATCTCGGCTTCTCCCGGCTCGGTTCTCCAAAGCCAACTCCCCTCCCCCAACAGCAACTCCTTCGCCCACAAGAACGTTTGGCTGTACGACGTGGTCACCCCGTACGCCGCAGCGCGGCGAAGGAAGAATCCCCCACGCGTCGTGCCATGCCATGCCAAAGCCTTCGACAATTCGTGCCAAGCCTCCTGCTTGCTGGGGTGGCAACGCGACAATGCCGCTTCCACATCTTCCCAATGCGCGAGAGGTTCCGTGCCATGCAGGGTGCCCAACATCACCATCCAAGGCGCCACCAAGGCACCTTCAAGGTGGGTGTGCAACCGCGACTCCAACCCGCCTTCAGAGGCAGGGGTCTCCATGACAGCTGCCAACAGGCCGCGCATGGACATCAAGGCTTTTTGTGAAAGCTCCTCTCCTGGTGCATTCCACATGCCCACCGCGTGTTCCATCCAAGCCCGACCGAGCGCATAATGCGCCCTTCTGGCCGCCCAATGGGCGATGTCGGGATGTTTTTGAGGCTCATACGTGACCTTGTCTTCGCCACGGTGCGCATCGAGGATGCCTTGGGAGCATAGCATGCGCAACCCCACATTGAGGTACCCGGCATTGGCCCCAAAGAGCGCCGCCAATTCATCCACATCCCCTCCAGTTTGGAGCACCTCCTCCAGCATGCCACCATGGTCCAAAACAGGGACCACGCCACAAAGGGCCAAGCCATCAAGGTGCGTGAACAAGTCGGCGCGCCATGCGCGTTGAATCTCTTTGGTGGGAATGTCGAATGCAGTCATGCCTTTCAGATTGTGGAGGTTCAGCGGGATTTTTTCGTCCGCACCGCATCGCGGTGCATCGTGACGGCAATCGTCTTGGCCTTGAAATAGGCCATGCTGATGTACTGTCGGCCGCCATATGGGTTGGCACCGCCCCAGCTGTTCTTGATCACGAAATAGGTCTCCCCATTTTGGTCTTCTGCCAAGCCCACGATGTGCATCAGGTGATCGTCTGTGGTGACATGGGCTTCAAACGCCTCCTGACGGCTCTCCTGGGTCACCTTTTCTTCTTCGACGACACGCTTCCAAAGCTCCGCCTTTTGACCTTCAGCAGGCATCAGGGCCATGCCATTGCGAAAGCTGAAGCCCTTTTCAGAGACATCCGCATCCCATGCCACCGTGTACCCCTTCTCCAATGCATTTTGCACCACACGGGCCAAATCCCGGATGGGGAGATTCAAGAAAGTGCCGCGAGAAAAATTGTCCGGCACTTCGAGCACGAAGCTCTCGCCAAATTCATGGTGGGTGAAACTCGTGAGCGAGACATAGTTGCTGGCTGAAAGTCCCAGGTGATCCCTGAACGAAGTCGGCGTGTAGGTGGTCCCTTCGAATTGGAAGGACGAGGGCAGCTTGCCGAGGTAGGCATCGCAGATCCCATCCACCGCATCGCGCCAATCGTCTGACAGCACGCGTTGCTCGCTCATCGCTTTGACGGCAGCAGCCAGCACAGCGTCGAATTCTCCGTGGTTGTATTCAGACTCTCCCTTGTCCA
>JBELJW010000095.1:0-8130 GCA_042089975.1 Flavobacteriales bacterium
ATGTATTCCAATGCATCCCTCTGGTCGAAGGGGCTATGTGCGACGGCATTTTGGGCCACAGACGCTGAAGATTGTCTCAAATCGCACCATGGGCTCAGCACCGCCAAGCCAGCCAAAGGCGCAAGATCAAGTCCCTCCTTTTGGCATTGCTCGACAGCACTCAAGACCAAATTGGCCCCGGCAGAGTCCCCCATCAGCACCAACTTCTCTCCTTTTGAAAGGCAATGACGGAGCATGGCAAGCACGTCGTCATGTGCCGCAGGAAAGGGATGCTCAGGTGCCAAGCGATAAGCCGGCAGCACCACCTTGCACCGGGACTGCCGGGCCAAATGAACTGCTGCGGCCCGGTACACCCGGGGACTGCCAAAGGCGAAAGCCCCTCCATGAACCCAAACCACTGTCCCTTCATCATGTTCCTTCCACTTCACCTCCGCGCCATGCCAATGTTCTGTCTTGACCTCAAGGAAGTCCCCACCCCACGGACCTGGGTTCAGGCGTGATGCCACCTCGATGGCCTGCCGCAGTTGCCAAGGTGTCACATGGGCGACGTCCCTGCGCAGGACCCTTGCTGCGCGGTGGGCCTGCTCCAACCACGCCGACGGCGAGCGCCAATCCTCTGGCAACCAGGATGAAAGGGCATCGGTGCGCCAGTTTTCTTCTGGTTTGGTCTCTCCTGTCGTCATGGGGAAGCGTACACAGGGTATCGGTTGTCCGTGGCTTCGTAGTGCGGACTCGCCTCGTACAACCACCGCAAGGCCAATCGGGGATTGTCCTTCCATTCCGGGTGAACGGTTTGGGCTGCGGCATAGCGCATGCGCAGCGCCTCGTCTCCTTGCAGCAGATCTTCGGCTGTGTCCTCAAAGACGTAGCCAGAGAAATGTTCTTTTTGCTGCAGTGCGGAATCGAAGAAATTCCACACCAACAGGGCATCGTGGGCTTTGGGACTCAACACTTCTGCGAGGTACCTCCTCGCGCTTTGCCCCGAAGGAATTTGCCAATCTCCCTGGTAAAGTTGCACTGGTTGCACGCTGCGTGACACCGAGTCGATGGTCAATGGGTGGTGGCCTTCATATGGCCTGTCTGCCGACTGAAAGGATTCGATGCGCGAGACTTCGAGCAGCATCACTGTGTCCCTTGGCAAGGGCGTCATGCGCACCCCGTTGGCCTGCAGCCTTGCCACGGCCCTTTGCCACGCCTGAGGCAACACCCAAAACGTGGGAACTCGTTCTTTTGCAGAAGGAACATACCTGTTGTCGAAGGGAATGCGCTGCGTCCAAGTTTGAGATGTGTCGTACCGGAGCCGGGTCCCTTGGGTGACTGCACTCCACATGCGTTGTGAAGCATACCCTGTGAACTCTACGCTGTCCCTTTGGTCTTGGGCCAAGGTCCATCGCACCTCCAACTCACGGGCATCAGCCACACGTCGGGCCTCCTCTTCTCGCATGGACAAGACCTTGGGACCAGAAGTCAAAAGCCAATCCGACAGGACTTGCAAAAACGACTTCGTGGCTTTGACACGGTCGGCAAAGGGTTTCAACATGTGGGCTTCCGTGGTGAACCCAAGGGTGCCCCAAAGGGTCGTGAACCCTGTGCTGTAGCGTGGCGTTTCCAAAAAGCCCACCACACCAGCTTCTGGCGTCTCTCCTTTGGAATACACATAGGGGACCATAGGCCACCCTTCTTGGGCCATTCCTTGGTACAAGGCCGGCTCCACCACCTCCCTCAGAAAAGGTCCCATGACCGGACCTGCCTTGTCAGGCTGGGTGGTGATGAGGGTCATGGTGTAGGGATAGTCCGCACCATTGGACGTATGGGTGTCCACAAACACATCTGGGTTCACAGCATGGAACAAATCCACAAAGACCTCGGCATTTCTGCTGTCCATTTTGACAAAGTCACGATTCAAATCAAGGTTCGCCGCATTTCCACGAAACCCGTAGCTCTCTGGCCCGTTTTGGTTTGCCCGCGTGCAACAATTTCTTCGCGAGGCCCCGCCCACATTGTATTGGGGAATGAACACCCAGTTGGCTGCATTCAAGGGGTTTTGAGGGCCATCGGGAAGCGCCAACCAATTCTGGATCAACGCAAAAGAGGCATTGACCCCACACGGCTCACCGGGATGGATGGCATTGTTCACGAGCACGGTGACTTTGCCACCGCCTTGTGCCTCCAACCGCTTTTTCACGGCATGCGCACCTTCCGCTTCCCTCGACCGATCTTCCTCTGCGAGAAGTACAAGGGCATGTATGGGCCTGCCGATGTCACTTTTCCCAAGACGATGCAACGACACCCGATGGTCTTGGTCCGCCAATTGTTGGGCCATGGCAACAGCCTCCTCCCAAGTAGGCGTGCGGTTCGAATCCTGCAGCAGCTCGGCAGGCCAATGCTCCTCGGAACCATCGCCGGACGTTTGACATCCCAAGCCAAGGACCTACAGAATCAACAGCACAACTTGTCCCCATCCCGGAGTGAACAAAGGGTGGTCAAGGGTTCTTGTCTTCATGACCACAAATGACGGAACTTTCAGGTCACGATGATTCGTTTCACGCCAACAAACCAAACCCAACCTCAACCAGGGGACATTCTCTTGAGTGAGCCCTTCTTGGACGACCCCTATTTTGGGAGGAAGGTGGTGCTGCTGTGCGAACACAATGAAGAAGGCAGTTTTGGGTTCGTGCTCAACAACTTTGTCGACATCGATGTGGACGAAGTGCTGGACGAGTTGCCCAAACTCCATACCCGCATCAGTGTGGGGGGACCGGTGAAAAATGGAAACTTGTACTATCTGCACACCCGAGCTGACATCCCAGACAGCATACCTGTAATTGGCGGGGTGCACATGGGGGGTGATTTTGACCACATCAAATCCATGATGGAGGATGGTCAACTCACGGCAAAAGACATTCGGTTTTTCATCGGCTACAGCGGCTGGTCTGGCCAACAACTTGCCGATGAAGTGCGCAGCCGCTCATGGTTCGTAGCCCAACCACAAGTGTCGGACATCATGCGCACAGACGAGGAGAATGAAGATTTTTGGAAGCGGTTGATTTCAGAATTGGGCGACGGCTTTTCTCACATCGCCAATGCGCCCAACGATCCCTCACTGAACTGAGCTTGAAAATGTCAAGTGCTCAGGTGGCGCTCATGGCAATGCGGTAGCCTGCATGTGACCGAACGTTCCAAACGCGCCCATCCTCAAACAGCCAATACTGCCCTTTGATGCCCACAAGCTTTCCTTCCAGTGTCGGAAATTTGTCCAACTTGACGCTTTGGACCTTGGACGGGTAAGACCGCACAGGGAAGTGCAAGGCTTGGACCACATCCTCTTCCTCAAAAAACGACTCATAGGGCATGCCAAGGGTTTCGAAGCACTCCTCTTTTGCCTCGAGCAAGGACCGTGCGTCACCCGACACTTCGGAAAGCATTCGCCGCCATTGTGTTCGGTCGGAAAACACCTCCTTCAACGCGACTTCCATCTCCCCTGCCAGTTGCCGGTAAGGGGCATGGGCCACCACCGCCGCCATGGAAGCCCCCTGGTCCACCCACCGCGATGGGACATTGCTTGCCCTCGTGACCCCCACCTTCAAATGACTGGTTTGGCTGAGGTAAACCACATGAGGGGCCAAATGATGCTCCCTCTCCCATGCCTCGTCTCGAAGAGCAATGCCCTCGTGAATGCGGCTCAACTCAGGACGAATGATGCTTGGACAAGCCAAAGGCGACTCCATGAAGGCACGGTAGGACATTCCTTCCCCAAACGTTTTGGCAATGGCAGCGCCTGTCACCACACAATGGATCTTGCCTTCAAAGGAGATCTTCACATGCTTCCCAAGCCATTCGTCCAGCGCAAAAGCTGGCATGTCCGCACCAATGTCTTTCCCAGACCAGAGGTAGGTGACATTCCCTTCTTCATCCACAACCGAAGACATTTTTCTCACATTCCCCTTCCATTTCATGCAACAATGTTCGGGATTCCTCGCGTTGCCACCTATTTTGCCGGTGTAAAATCTTATCTTGAATCCAAACCCTTTTCGATGAAACAACTTTTTCTCCCCATCCTGCTTTTGGCAGCATGCTCTTTGAACGCGCAGCTCTTCACCGACGACTTTGAAGCCTACGAAACTGGCGACAGCATTTCTTCGGTGAGCGACGTCGACCCTTGGGTCCTTTGGTCCAACCTTGACACTGAAGAGGCTTACGTGTCTGACGAAGTCGCTCAATCGGGCACAAAGTCATTGAAGCTTGAAGGAACCTCTACAGCTGGAGGCCCTCAGGACATTGTGCTTGTGGCAGGACTTGAAGGACAATACGAAGTGACTTTCAGCATGTTTGTCCCCGAAGGCAATTCAGGCTACTACAATGTGCAAGAAAACCAAATTCAAGGAACGACGTGGGCATTTGAGACCACCCTCGGCTCAGACGGCACCATCAGCTTCAATTTCGACGGTGTCATTTTGCTGGCCGGCCAGTACGCGAGCAATTCTTGGGTGACCATCACGCATTACATCGACACCGATTCCGATTTGATGCACGTGTACCTCAACGGTGAATTCTTGGGCCAAGCGCCCTACGATGGAGGCCAAGTTGGTGGTGTGAACTTTTACGCCGCAGGCGACACACAGACTTTGCCATTGTACTACCTGGACGACGTCATTGTGGACATCGCCGACCCTCTGGTCGATGCCGTGGCCAAGCTTCCTCAGGTGGAATGCACCTTTGGACCCAACCCTGCATCCAACCAAATTCGCTTGCAGGCGAACCTAGATCAGGCCACCGTGCGCATCATGGGCCTCGACGGCAAAGTGGTGCTTCAGGAAGTCCGCAACGACTTGATGAATGGTGCTGATCTCAGCTTCGACCTTCGCAACGGTGTCTACCTCGTTGAAATCTCGAACGGAACTTCCCGCTCTACGCAGCGCCTTGTGGTGCAAAAGTGAGGACATCACAACCAACATTGATGAAAGAGGCCAGCCGCAAGGTTGGCCTCTTTTTTATGCCACAGGTGCCATGACAACATCCGTTGGCACAATCTTTGGCGCGCAGTGGTGGAGTCCACTTATTTTTGACCTCTCAAACCAGCATCGATGACTTCTCCCTTGCGTCCCTTCGTCAAGGCCTGCTCCCTGACACTTGCCCTGTTTTCTTTTTGTGTTCACTCGTCCATGTCCCAAAACGACTTGACCGTTCATGTGGATGGCCTGGGGCAAGACACCGTATACCTGGCCCACTACTACGGTGCCAAGCTCTTCTACAACGACACCGCCGTGTCGGACGCGAATGGCAAGGTGGTGTTTGCTGGGAAGCCACAGGAAGAAGGTGGAAAGTATGCAGTTGTCTTGCCTGGACCCAAGTTTTTTGAATTCTTGATGGTCGACGAACCGATGGAATTTGAAACCACTGCTGCCAACCCTTCCGGCGACCTTGAGGTCATCGCAAGCAAAGAGAATGAGGTGTTCTTCGGGTACCTCGAATTCATTCAAGGGAAGAGAACGGAAAGAAGTCCATTTGACAGGGTCCTTCAGGACTCTTCTGCCACCAAGAAGGAAGTGACTGCTGCGAGAAACGGCATCCAGGCATTGACCGACGAAGTCAACGAGTATCAATACTATTTGACCAATGACCCTCGGGACTTCTTGTTTGGGAAATACCTGAGCATGGTCAATGAACCCAAAGTTCCCGATGCGCCTGAAGAGGTCGAGGACAAAGCCATGTGGCAGTACCTGTGGTACCGGAACCACTATTGGGACCGTGTGGACTTTTCCGATCCCCGCCTTGTGCGAGACGCAGCCTTTGACCAACTCATCAAAAGATATTGGAGCAAAGTCCTTCCACAAATCCCCGACACCATGACTGCAGAGGCAGATAGGCTGTTGGCAAAAACCTTGGACAACCGCAACCAAGACATGTTCAAATACATGTTGCACCACATGACGTATGCCAGTGAGTCCTCCAAGATCATGTGCATGGACAAAGTGTTTGTTCACTTGGTGAACACCTATTACCGCACCGGGATGGTGGATTGGTTGGATGAGTCGCAACTGGAGAAGATTTTGGAAAGAGCTGAAGACCTCAAGCACACCCTTTGCGGCAACCGTCCACCCAACGTCACGCTCCCCAATCTCAACCAGGACGAATGGGTAGAACTGTTTGACATCGAGGCCAAATACACCCTGATCTGCATTTGGGAAAGCACATGCGGACACTGCAAGAAGGAAATGCCCAAGCTGGAGCGCATCTACAAAGCTTGGAAGCCCAAGGGACTCGAGATCTTCGCCATTGGCAATGACTTTGAACCCGAACCTTGGCAGGAATACATCCGAGAAGAGGGTCTTGACGCTTGGATCAATGTGAGCGACAACCCATTGATCAATGCCCAGGACAGTGCCACAGCTTTGATTTACAAGGGTCGCACCAACCTCGAAAGCTTGAACTTCCGAACCACGTTCGACGTGTACGCTACGCCCAAGATGTTCTTGCTTGATGAGGACAAAAAGATCATTGCCAAGCAAGTCGGGGCCGTCCAACTTGCAGAAATCCTCTCGCAATTGGAAGGTCTGGAGGAAACCCTCCCCTTTTTCGCGCCCGAGGAGAAGAAAGAAAGCGCCGAAAACGACCACTGACATTGACATTTGGCCCTTCAGCGACAAAAAGCACTGATTGTGTGGGAATTCGCTTTGCTTCAACTACCTTCGCGGCTCATTCTTTAATTGAGTAGACGTGAATATTTTTGTAGGAAACCTTGCATGGGGCGTGGACGACACGGTCTTGCGTGAAGCATTTGAGTCATACGGAGCCGTAGACAGTGCACGAGTCATCCACGATCGCGAGACCGGACGGTCACGCGGATTTGGATTTGTAGAAATGCCCAACCAGGAAGAAGCTCAAGCAGCTTTGGACGGTATGGAGGGAAAGGACCTTGAAGGTCGTCCCATCCGTTGCAACGAGAGCCAGCCGCGCGAGCGCCGCTGATCTCCACAACATTGACAACATCAAAAAGCCCTGGCTCACGCCAGGGCTTTTTTTATGCATTTGAATGTTCCTCTCCCTTCAATCACAGGACTGACCAAAGGCTGAAAGGAATTCCAACAGATCGGTTGCTCCGACGGCGCCATCTTGGTCCACGTCGAAGTAGCAAGAGGCTTCAAGAGTCTCCGGGATGCACAACCCCGAGTCCGCATCCCAAACGGTGTTGGGACCGCAAGCATTTTCGTTGGGCGTGCAACCTTCAACAGGAAGGCAAGTGCCACTTGCAGGATCAAACGAGGTCCCATCTCCGCAAAGACTCTCAGGAATGAGGAGCCCTTCACAATCAAAATACATCTCAGCAAACACACAACTCCCATCTTCAAATGCTGCCAAAGCGTCGTAATTGCATGCCAGGGGCTCCATGCAACCCTGACAAAGGGAAAAGTCACAAGAGCCACCTGCTTCTGACGGATTGAAAAGCACTACCGTATACAAAGTGTCCAATACATTCCCGCAATCGTCCGCCACATTGATGGCAATGTCAAATTGAATCACCTCCTCACACAGTGAGATCGAGTCTTGAAAAAGCACTTGGGCAGCAAGCTGAGAAGTGCAGTCGTCCATCAAAAAGGGATAGTATGAGGAGAGATCCGAAGCACAAAAGCGGCCATCCCCAAAGTCATTGATCAAACTGGGCGGAGAGTTGTCCGTCAGCCTGATTTCCTGCACGTGCTGGTCTGACGAGTCGCAATACGTCACTGTCCAAAGCCGATTGACAAGGGTCTCCTGCGGACAGGCTCCTTCCACCGTCTCGTCCAAAAAACTGAACTCAGCAGGACATAGAGAATCTGCACCCGCCCAATTGGGCGACTCAAAGACGTCGTCGATGGACAAGGTGCACGGCCCCGAAACATCCTCTGGCCATGTGACCTGCCCAAAAACAGGCGCAGTGGTTTGAAGTGCGCAAAGGAATCCTACCCAAAGGAGACGCGAAAATGATGCAAGCATTGTGAGTTTGATTTTCATAGTCACAGATTTATCAGCCAAAGTCGAATGGTGAAGGGCAAAGAGTCCCGGCTCTTGTTTCGTCGCCTCAAATTACGACTTGACAGGACAACAAACTTTGCAATCGTTTGGAACGAGACGAAGCCACCGCCTTTTGAC
>JBELJW010000096.1:0-8099 GCA_042089975.1 Flavobacteriales bacterium
GAGCGTGTGTGCGTCACTCTCTGCGAGCCAATCCATGGCATTGTCTTCGTTGACAAAACGGGCGTCAACATGAAAAATTTGATTCTCATTGGCGACACAATGCACTGTTCCCGTCAATCGGGCACTGCGGCTGTCGGGCGCATGCAGAAACTGCAGCGGATTGGAAGGATCCTCAACGAAGTAATCGCTGTCCGCCATGCCCATTGCACTCAGACCGTAAAGACGGATGGCACCATCGGTGGCGTCATACTCATCCGGTGCCAACTCACTGTCTCTCTTCGCTGTGGTCGCCAGACACGAAGTGACTGGTGCCGATATGCTCTCAGAGGCGAGAGGAAAACAAGCGAACACTGGGAATGCCTCACTCGAACATGCATTGATCGCACTGAGGTTCTCAATTCCTGAAAAATTCAAGTAATCGTCGCACGACGTAGGCAGATCTTCAGCACATTGCACTGACTGGTCCACCAAAGCTTGGTTCCAAACCAAAGGACAAGTGGAGTCACAGGCATCTTCAATGCCATTGGCGGAGACAAGATTCCCCAAGGAGGAAGCGAAAAGGAACATTGTCCCTAGCGCAAGAGATAACAGCTTTTTCATCGAAAAAGGATGGGTTAAGAAACATTCAACAGTTCTGACATACGTCAGTCATCAAAAGAACAACCAAGCTGTCGTGATGTCCAAATGATTATATGTGTTATCACTGCGGAAAATGTCGAAGGCAATCAATCAACCAATTAGGACAAAAAAAAGCCGCCCTTCCGGGCGGCTTTCCTTTTGAATTTTGTCAGCTCAACTTAGTTGGCCACCAACAATTTCTTCGTGGTCACATATGTCTTCGCACGGGCCTTGACCTGGTACATGCCAGATTCCAACTGGAAGGCTGGAACCTCGATGGTTGTTGGCCAGCCGGCCACAACAGGACCGTTGTAGAGTGTCATCACCGTGGAACCGGTCATGGTCATCACGGTCACTTCCACTTGCAAGGAAGGCTCCTCCGTGGTCAACACGAGAACGGACATGTCCGAGGTTGGGTTTGGCTGCAAACTTGCAATTTTCACCAAGTCCTTCACGTGCACGAAATCAGAGTCTTCAGAATCGCTGATGTCTCCCGCATCTCCGGCAGCGCAGTCTTCGCCGGTCATGCGAACGGTGTATGCAAACTCAGTGTCATTCCCCGCGCAATCCGTCACGACATAGCTCCGTGACAAATCGTATGGCAAACAACAATCAAGATCTCCAAAGACATCACCAGATCCACTCACGGGAGAACCATCGAAGGTTCCGTTGTAGTACATCCAAGCACTGAATCCGTAGTTGCCGTTCTTGTTGTTGGCGCCTTCCCCGATTTGGAACCCGAAGTAACCTGACGCAGGCTGGTGGTTGAAGGTCAAACTTGAACCTGCGTAATCACCCCAACCTGTGGCACTTCCGCTGGTCAGCATCGTGTACATCCACTCGGTGTGATCGCCCAAACCACAATCTGACTTGTAGCTCTGGCTTCCCGGCTGCGCCAACCACTCATCCCATGACATCGGTGCGCCGTAGTTGTTGGTGATCTCCCAACCAGCGTTTTCGTTGTCAGAGGAGACTACGGTCATCGTGTAGGTCTTTGTCCCGTCCACGTTGTTGGCCACACGGCCCTCAATGGTGGTATAGAACTCAGCGCCTGGGAAATTGAACAGACGCAAGCTGTGCACAGAGTAGTTGTCGCAAGTCTCTCCATCCGGCATGACCGCTGGATTCAGCACCTCGCACCAGCTTTCTACATCGGCTGTCGGACAATTGCCACCAATGCACTCTTCGTTGTAATCGAGGTTGGCTGCATCATCACAGTTGTCGGTGAAGCTCAACGTCACCGCCTCCGGCACAGTGATTCCTCCTTCAAGCGACTCACAACAAACTTCAATCACTTGACCATTCATCAAACCACCTGCACTTGCAATCACAGGATCAGTGGTGTCTTCCACTGTGATGGTTTGTGAAGCCACACTGATGTTGCCACATTCGTCGGTCGCAGTGAACGTACGAACGATGCTGTACTCTTGGGCACAATCCGTGTCGTTCGTTGTCTCTTCGAGTGCAATGCTCACCATGCCGCAGTTGTCTGAGGCAGACGCATCAGCAAACACGAGCTCTTCATCACATTCTGCGGTGTAATCCGTAGGAATGGTCAATTCAGGAGCCGTCGTGTCTTGGATCGTAATGACCTGTGACAACGACGTGTTGTTGCCGCATTCATCGGTGGCTGTGAACGTGCGTGTCACCACATAGGAATGGTCACAAGCACCAGCTGCCGTGTCCGCATCCATGACAATCGACACCATACTGCAGTTGTCTGTGGCCGAAGCATCTTCAAGAGGATGCTCGTCGCTGCACTCTGCAGTGTAACTCTCCGGGATGCTCAATTCAGGAGCCGTTGTGTCTTGGATGGTGATGACCTGGGTCTGTGACGCCTGGTTTCCGCAATCGTCTGTCGCGACAAACTCCCTAAGGATGGTGTAGTGACCTTCGCAAGTTCCTGGGATCTCCGTGGTGTTCACCTCAATGTTCACCATGGAACAATGATCGGTGGCCATCGCATCGGCAAGGGTCAGCTCATCTGAACACTCCGCCGTGAAGTCCTCTGGCACGAAGGTGAAGTCCGGTCCTTCTGTGTCCTGAACTTCGATGACCTGAGTCGCTGTTGCACTGTTTCCACAGTTGTCAGTTGCCGTAAAGGTCCGTGTGATGGTGAACGTTTGCATGCAATCGCTTGAGAACACAGTGTCCGCTGCGACTGCAACGGTCGCTCCTGAGCAGTTGTCAGTGGCGGTGGCATCGAGGTACTCAATTTCCTCGAAACACTCGTACGTCGCACCCTCTGGGACAAAGGTGAATTCTGGATCAACCTCATCGGTCAATGTCAAAATTTGCTCGAACGTTGAGTCGTTGCCGCACTCATCCGTCGCAGTGTAGTTGCGAACGTATTGGCCAATCGGCAACACACATCCACCACTCACTTGGTCATCTTCCCACGTCAAAGTGACTTCACCACAGTTGTCCGTGGCAGAAGCGTGGGCCACAGTGGCGTCGTAGTCTTCGCATGCAATCATGACCTCAGTGTCACCAAAAATCACTGGTCCAGTGGTGTCTTGGATGGTGATGACCTGGGCATCTGACGCCTCATTCCCACAGTCGTCTGTGGCGGTGAAGGTCCGTGTCACAACATAGTTGCCGGAACATGTGCCTTGCACTGTATCCGCGACCACCACAATCTCGTAGGTTCCACAATTGTCCGTAGCGGAAGCACTCTCGAGAGGATGCACGTCGCTGCACTCCGCGGTGTAATCCGCAGGGACGATCAATTCTGGAGCTGTGGTGTCCTGCACTGTCAACGTCTGGGTATGCGCATTCGCATTTCCGCAGTCGTCTTCGACGGTCCAAGTCCGAACAATGGTGTAACGGCCTGTGCAGTCGCCCGCTGTCTCCTCTGCGCTGTAAATCACCTCGACATCTTGGCAGTTGTCTGTGGCCGTCAACACTGAGGCAGCCGGCACATCGTCGCACTCCACGGTCATGTCCTCGGGCAACGACTCATTGAACGTTGGTGCCATAGTGTCCTGGATGGTGATGGTCTGGGCACGTTCTGTTTCATTTCCGCACTCATCTGTTGCAGTGAATGTTCGCGTGACAACGTAGGACTGAGCGCAGTCACCATAGACTGTATCAGCTGCCATGTTCAAAGAGACCATGCCGCAATTGTCTGTGGCGGAGGCGTCCTCAAGAGGATGCACCTCACTGCACTCGGCAGTGTAGTCGTCGGGGATGGTCAACTCAGGAGCTGTGGTATCCACCACCGAAATGGTTTGGGTTTTCGTCTCTGCATTTCCACAGTCGTCCGTGGCCGTCCAGGTCCGCTGGATGTCGAAAGACTGAGCACAATCCCCAGGAATTGTATCCTGCGAATAAGCCACATGCACGTCGCCATCACACAAGTCCGTTGCTGAAGCGTCGTCGTATGTTACTGGCACATGGCACTCAACCGAGTAATCGGCAGGGATGTTGAGCTCAGGAGCCATGGAATCCTCGAGGAGAATGAACTGCTCGAAGCTGGCCGAATTGCCGCAATCATCTGTGACCGTGTAGGTGCGCTGGTACCTACCTACAGGCTGCACACATCCACCCGAAACCTGAATGTCTACGAAAGAAATGTTGATTCCACTGCCACATGCATCTTCAGCCGTGACATAGTTGGTGGTGGCATAATCTCCCGAACATTCGACCGTCACCTCATTTTCGCCTGAAACCACCGGTGCCACATCGTCAAACACAGAAATGGTTTGAATGACATCGACGGTGTTCATGCAGTCGTCCACAAAGGTGTACGTGCGCTTCACGGTGTAATCACCAGCACAATCACCAGCAATGACTTCTGTATTGACCCAAGTGTAGGTGGGCAGGGCCGCACAGTTGTCAGTGCTCATGGCCGTTCCGTACTCCGCTGTTGGGTCGTAATCGGCACAAGCCACAGACGCATCCGTCACAGACGCCACTGGAGGGGTGACATCAGAAATCGTGATGATTTGGGTGTCTTGTCCAATGTTGCCGCAACGGTCTTGGGCATACCATGTCCGCACAATGCTGCGTGAACCCTGGTCCTCCATGTCGTAACCGCAAATGACTTCTAGGTCGGCATCTTCACTCCAAACCGTGATGGACTCCATGCCCCAGCAATCTTGGCTGCCGCAGTTGTCTTCGACAGTGGCAACTCCAGCAACGTCTGCAGTTGCTGAGATGTCTGCTGAACAGTCGTCTGCATCTGCATCAACATTGTAAGGGGCAGGAGCAGTCACCACAGGTGCAGTTGTGTCGATCAACATGATGAATTGCTCCACCGTCGTTGAGTTGCCACAATCGTCCGTTGCAGTCCAAATTCTCATCACCGTCCACAAGCATCCACCTGACATGCAAATGCTTTCAATCTCGTACTCCACACCACTGCAATCGTCTGTTGCAGTCAAAGGCTGGTAGTCAGGGCTGCTGTAGTCACCGTCTGTGCATTCCACCATGATGGTGGGCATGAATGGATCAAACACTGGGTCAGTGGTGTCTTCGATGGTGAAGGTGGCTGAAACACTGCTGGCGTTGCCGCAGTCGTCCGTAGCCGTGAACGTCACAGTCGAAGAACCGGTGGCGCCGCAATCGTCGCTCAAGCCCTCGAAGTCGTTGCTCCAGGTGACGCCGCTGCAAACGTCAGAGGCAGTCGCACCACCGTTGTTGTCCAACCAACCATTCAAGGCGTCCATGTTGCCCATGCCGTCGCACTCGACGGTTTGGTTAGAGGCTGCCGTGATGGCCGGGTTGGTGGTGTCTTCGATGGTGAACGTGGCCGTGGTGCTGCTCGCGTTGCCGCAATCGTCGGTGGCCGTAAATGTAACACTAGCAGAACCTGTGGCGCCGCAACCGTCGCTCAAGCCTTCGTAGTCGCTGCTCCAAGTCACGCCGCTGCAAATGTCAGAAGCTGTGGCGCCCCCGTAGCTATCCAACCAAGCGTTCAAGGCATCCATGTTGCCCATGCCGTCGCACTCGACCGTTTGGTCAGAAGCTTCAGTCATGTCAGGAGCGGTCGTGTCTTCAATGGTGAAGGTCGCCGACGTGCTGCTTGCGTTGTCGCAGTCGTCTGTCGCAGTGAAGATCACCGTCACGGATCCAGTCGCACCGCAGTCGTCGCTCAATGCGACGTAGTCGTTGCTCCACTCAATGTTGCTGCAGTTGTCGATCGCAGATGCCCCACCCTTGCTGTCCAACCAAGCATTGAGTGCAGTCAAATTGCCCATACCGTCGCACTCGATAGTTTCGTCAGCAGCCTCCATGTCAATGACAGGAGCTTCGTCGTCCACCAAAGTGATGACTTGCTCTGCAGTGCTGGTGTTGCCGCAGTCGTCTGTTGCGGTGTAAGTGCGGAGGTAAGCGCCCACTGGCGTGATGCAACCGCCGCTGACGGGAGCGTCAACCCACGTGAAGGAACCCATGCCACAATCTTCGGCGTAAGAACCGTAAGCGTCCTCGGCACTGTACTCCTCGCAATCTTTCATGATGCTCGTCTCCGCGGTGATCGCTGGAGCAATGGTGTCTTCGATGGTGAACGTGGCTGTGGTGCTGGTGGCGTTGCCGCACTCGTCTGTGGCCGTGAAGGTCACAGCAGCAGAACCTGTGGCGCCGCAAGGCGTCTCGACCATTGGAGTAAATGTGAACCTTGTTGCAGAAACTGGGTTTTCGAATTCGACAAAACCTTCGGCCGCTGCTCCCATATCCTCATGGGAAATCCCAATGGTCATTTCATCGCCAATTTCCTCGACGTGTCCGTCGTAGAAAATCTTGATGACGTTGGAGCCCTCAAAGAGCACAAGCTGTCCCGTGTGAAGGACTTCATTCTCTTCGTAATTTGGAACCACCTGGTAGCTCAACACAAACTCACGATTAGGTGCTGATCCCAATGTTTGAACTCGAATTTGATCATTTTCAGACTCGTCAGGATCCAAGTCGGTATGCATGATCATGATTGCGTTCTCATAATAGTTCTCTGCAATGGCATCCCCGCTACAGCAGTAGTCGTCGTCGTCAGTGAATGAAATGGCACCATTGGTGCCGACATACATCCCGTCAAATGTGTTGCCGAAGAATTCGAACTCAAAGCCCAATTCTACGTATTCAGTGCAGTCATCGCAATCGATGAGGTCTTCAAGCATGTCGCCGGCAACTGGATAATAAGCCTCCGCATTTTCCTGGTCGACACTTACCGCGTATTCCGCGATCTCTGACCCACCACTAGAAAGGCCTGTGTAGTCGTTGCTCCAAGTCACCTGACCGCAGTTGTCAGAAGCTGTTGCGCCACCATTGCTGTCAATCCAGTCTGACAGTTGCTGCAAATTGCCCTCACCATCGCATTCCACTGTTTCACCAGCAGCTTCGGAGGTCAACGTGGGAGAAGACGTGTCCTGAACCATAATGTTCTGCGTCCAAGTCGACGTCAAACCACAAGCATCAGTCACATCCCACTTCCGAATCAAAACGTAATTCGAAGGACAATCTCCGTCGATGCGAAGCTCTGTTCCCTCCGCATAGCTCAAATCACCAGAGCAATTGTCCGTCGCCACGATGGCGTCTGTTCCCGCAATTTCAGGCACTGCATCGCACTCCACCGTGACATCAAGGGGACCCTCTGAAATCAAAGGAGGCGTTGTGTCCTCGCGGTTCACACAAAAACGCTCGGTCAAGGCACGGCCGCAACCGAAATCGAGGGCCGTGTAATCGAAGCAAGCGGACTCGGAGCAAGAAGCATCGTTGGAGCTCTCTTCGATGTCGACGACAATGTCGCCAGAGAAACCTGATACTTCTTCTCCATTCAAAGTGCCGTCCCAACGGAACCAACCACCCAGACCATAACCGCAGTTGTGGTTGTTGGCTTGAGAGCCGTATTGAAAACGCTTGCTCAAAGAGAGCGGCATGTGATCCAGTGCAATCAAACCTGTCAAATCGCCACCTGCTTGCAAGTAGCTGGCGCCTGTTTGCATGAGGAAGACGGTCATGTTGTCTGCATCGTAATCACAGGTCGTTCCAGGGTTGTTGGGGTCTGTGTTCACAAGCAGCATGTTGTCTGAATCGAGATCCAGCCAATCCTGAGCGTTCAAAGCATCCACAAAGGCAGCATTCAAATCAAACCACTGGTTGCTGTTTTCACGACAGTAAACCCGTCCGGTCAAGGTCGCTGTGCCCGACTCAGGGTAGTAGTTCCAAGACAAAGGTGAAGAGGGGTCTTCCACAAAGTAATCGCTGTCTGCGATGCCGTAGCCAAGCAGGCCATAAAGTCGAACGGCTGCATCGCTGTAATCGTATTCGTCCTCCCCCAGAGATTCATCGCGCTTGGCAGTTGTTGCCACACCAGATGAAACCTCTTGGTTGTCCAAAGAGAGCAATGGAGTGCACACGGCTTCGTATTCTGAACCGTCACAGTCATTGATGGCCATGAGACCCGTTGTGAAGTCTTCACACGTCATTGGCAAATCCTCCACGCACTCGACCGTGTAGTCGCTGAGCTCTTGGTTCCAAGTCAACTC
>JBELJW010000097.1:0-8035 GCA_042089975.1 Flavobacteriales bacterium
CTTTGATGATGTGTGCTGTGAGCCTTGGAGCGGCAGCGCAACTTCCAGACTATGTGCCGACTGATGGATTGGTGGCATGGATCCCTTTGGATGATGCCAATACATTTTATGATGAGCAGGGAGGCATGGATATTCAAGAGACCTACGAGGCTTTGCCTGCCCCAGATCGATTTGGCGTGCCCAACGGTGCCCATTCGTTTGATGGAAACGATGACTTTATTGCCTTGGATTCGGAGACTCAGGCATTTGATTTTTCAGGACAACAAGCAATCAGCATTTCTGTTTGGGTCAAACCAAATTCATCTGGGCCTCAATTCGGCTTGCTGGGATATAGCTCGTTTTCTAGTGCTAATCCGCAGTACGCCCTGAAGATTGAAAGTAGTGGAGGAATGTACTTTATCTCAGGAGCGAGTTTATTTGAAGACAACGGATTCAATACAGGAACGACAACTTTAAACATGAATCAATGGAGTCATTTGGTCATGACTTATGACGGGATTGAATTAAAATTCTTTTTGAACGGGCAATTGGAGTTTCAAAACGTCATATCTGATACGTTTCCTAGCGCTTTGTCAGGGTCTCGGTTGTTTCTTGGAAAAGCTTGGGGGGCAAACAACACCTCACTCGACGGGAGCTTGGACGATGCAGGAGTGTGGAGCAGGGCTCTTCATCTGGAAGAAGTCCAACAGCTACATCTAGCAGGCTTGGTTCAGTACGGATGCACCGATGAAATAGCATGCAACTACAACTCAGAGGCAAATATCGACGATGGCTCATGTCTCTATCTCGATGCATGCGGAGAGTGCGGTGGCGATGGTACATCAGGATGCATTGATTCTTACGCATGCAACTTCGCCGCTGAGGCCGCTTGCGATGATGGCAGTTGCGACTACTCCTGCTGTCCAGGTCCTGGATGCTGCCACACAGGAACAGTTTGGGATTCAGACATCCAGCAATGTATCGTAGCGAACCCTTCCGACTCCAACTTCGACGGCTGTGTCCAACTGAACGACCTTCTCGACCTCTTAAGCGCTTACGGTGATTGCGCTGCTGAAGAGTCACCATGGCAGTGCGGTGATCCTCTCGAATACCAAGGCTACGACTACGAGACTGTGCAGATAGGAGAGCAGTGCTGGTTTGCGGAGAATCTGAGGGCTGAGAACTACAGGAATGGAGATGCCATACCTTCTGATTTGGATGACACATCATGGTCCTCAATTGATGAGGGCGCAAGTATTTACGGTTCAGATATTGGTCAATGCGATGACGCTTACGCAGGATTTGATGCATGCACTGATGCCGAAACCAGCCTTGCCGTCTACGGTAGACTTTACAACTTCGGAGCTGCAATAAACTCTCGTGGGCTATGTCCAAATGGTTGGCATGTTTCTACTGATACAGATTGGTTTGAACTCGAACTTTTATTCGGACTGGACGAGGATTCGCTTCAGCAGACAGGTTATAGGGGTGATATTGCCCCCCAACTTAGAGCGGTTAGTGATTTGTGGTGGTATTATTTTGACTTTGAATCGAATAATTCTAGTGGACTGTCATTCTTGCCAGGAGGCTCTCGGAACTACCTTGGGGTGTATATCAATGCTGGTGATGCAGGCTATTGCTGGGCCCCAAATGTCTCAGAAGAGGCCTATTACCGCTATATGAATTACGGGAATAATGGTGTCGACCGAGATTTGAACGACCATCGCGCTGGTATGTCCATCCGCTGCATCAAAGACTGAAAGGCCCAAACGATTAGCTTTTTGAGTCTATTCTGTTGCCTTCACAGCTATTGTGTATGTGCACGCTTTGGGAAAAGTTAGGAGTCAAACCCACCCACGGGACTATCTATGTATAGAGAGCAAAGAGGACTGATTCCGAAACCGCTTCTGCAGAGGGACGGGGTGCCAGATGGGAGGGAAGTTGGTGAGGGTTTTTGGCTTTTTGTGTGAGGTGCTCGAGAAAAAAAGTACGTCAGAAGTACGTCATCGAGGGTGCGATTTTGGTCTTTGGTCACGTTCTTTGAAGCAGTTCAAACAAAGTTTCATCAGTCGCTCCTCGTGCGCATCACGACTTCAAATCGACCAGGTGAACAGATTCATGAAAAGGCGGGATCGCTATGTTGGCAAAGGATTTGCAAGAAGCCGAGCCAACAACCTATCTTTGCCGTCCGTTTCAGCAACGGCTGAAGACACGCGGAACATTCAATGGGGGTATAGCTCAGCTGGCTAGAGCGCTTGCATGGCATGCAAGAGGTCCGGGGTTCGAATCCCCGTATCTCCACCAACAGCCCGCTACGGGAATCACGATTTTGGCTCCGTAGTACAATGGATAGTGCGTGGGTTTCCGGTACCCAAAATCTAGGTTCGATTCCTAGCGGAGCTACAAATCACAAGCCTCGACCCATCTGGGCCGGGGCTTTTTGATTGGGGCGTCATCCCAAAGCCTGGTACGATGAGCAGAAACAGAGAGTGTATAAAACAATGTAATCGTATAATGAAGGTTGGTTTTGTCTGAATTTCAGTACTTTAAGCCGTAAATGCTAAAGCAATGAACAGCTTCCAGATTTCTGTTTTTTATTCCCTTGTTCTTGGAATTCTCGCCCCTTGTTGGAGCCTTGCTCAAGCGGATGGCCCCCTAGGGGCCACGCGTTGGAGCCAAGGGGCATCATGGAACCTTGACGGTTCTGTGAACGATGCTCCCGGCCAAGCGGACATCAAGGGTGTCATTGCCTGCGGAAGTTCCGCCAACACCCAATCGCAAATTCAGCCAACCGGACTGTACGACCCAAGTGTATTTGCCATTGCAACGCCAGCAGAAGGATGTGTAGAGCCTAGTTCAGGTGCGGAAGTTGCTCCATTGGGACCAACGGAGGGAGAGCCGGTCATCTGGTTCAATTTTGATGTTCGGCCAAGTGCTGGAACCTATGAAATTCAAATCAACGACAACAGTGGCGATGTCATAGGATGGGCGTTGTATGCGTCAAACTCGCCATCAAAAGGAACTGCCCCAAGCCCATTGACAGGCACAGAGCTCAGTGGTGATCCGGGGGACTTGTTTTTGCTCACTTGTGGGGTGGAAAGTGCCAATACATGGAACGCCCTTCCTGTGCCAGATTTTCCGGATGAAACAAATTGTTATTTGGCCATTTGGGACCAAGCTGCGGATGGTGATTTGTCCTTGAACAATTTCAAGGCACGTTTTGGGTGTGGCGAAAGCGATCAGGTGCTTTGCAGCTTGGGCGTCACGGATGTTTCAACTGCATGTGATGGGGCGAATTACTTCGTGACGGTCGGCTTTGATGGGATCAATGGTGCGTACAGCATTGATGCCCCAGCCGCTCTGTCCATTGAAGAACCAACTGAAGTGTGCTTTGGAAGTGTCGTCGATGGCGGTGAGTTGAATGCAACCGTCAATGTCCAATTTGAAGCCGGAGTGGAATATGCCATCACCATTCAGGCGGTTGAGGACGACTCCGGTTGCACCAATGCCAACAACCTTGCCGATTGTTTTGTCATGTTGACTGGACAAGGACCTGACTGTTCTGTGCCAGGCTGCATGGACCTCTGCGCTTGCAATTACAATGCAGATGCCAATGTTGAAGATGGTTCATGTGAAAACGATTGCCTAGGGTGCACATATGAGAGTGCCGTCAATTTCGACGTCCACGCCATTTTAGACGACGGGTCATGTGAATTTGAAGGGTGCCAGCACTCAGGGTGCGTGGCCTACAATGCATTGGCAACGATTCAGCCAGAGGGTGCTTGTGCCAACCCTTCAGGTTTTGCGGACTTCAATCAAGATGGGTTGGTCCAAGTGAATGATTTGGGAGACATGCTGCAGGCCTACAGTTCTGCTTCGGACAATTGGAATGGCGTTCAGTGGGTTCAAAATGCTTGCAATGGCATTTCATTGGGTGAACTCGACAACCTTGTGGCCAACGTGTCAGATTGCCCGGATGAAGGCTGTATGTATCCTCAAGCAATGAACTACGACGGTTCCGCCACTCAAGGCCAAGGAAATTGTTGGTTTGCAGGCTGCACGGATGTGGCTGCGCTCAATTACAATGTTCACGCCACGGTGGAGGACGGAACGTGTCGATACACCATGTGCCCTGATTTCAACAACGATGGCCTCGTTCAATTGAACGATTTGCTTGACTTTTTGGGGGCCTATGGCAATGTGTACCTTTAGATCAAAAGCCGATAGGATCAATCGTTGATGTCGTAAGGCCCTGAGGCCGTCTCGTACTGGCCAAAAACCTGAACGTACTGTCCGCCCAAAATCGAGGTGGCAATGCCGTCGCTGAGGTTCAACAAACCTCCTGAGACGGAAGCTCGGTCGCCGGACGCAATGTTGGAGTGACCACCTGAAATGCAGCTCAAGGTCCCTGTTGCTCGGTTGTCGAGTCCCCCCAAAACGCTGCCCCATTGTCCCACGGTGAAGTTGTTTTGGCCTGCGAGGATGGACGACCCTTGTCCATGCATGGTGTTGTTGTAGCCGCCAAGTATGCCGCCGCTGTTGGTGTAGGTGTGGCCCGATCCAAGGACCAGGTTGTGCGACCCTGTGCGGACTTCGCCCTCCATCAAGTCCCCGTCGACACTTCTGTGGCCACCTGCTTCTTCGTGGTACCCCAGGATGAGATTCCCCAAGCCGTTGGGTGTCTCGTATGTCGTGCCTTGCCCATTCTGAAGCTGAAGATTCATGCCCGTCAATGTCATGGTGGAAGACCCCGCATCCCATTGCAAACGCTGCACGAGGGGGGTGAGCAGGAGAAGGGGGACAAGCACGGCATATGCGTCGTTTTGTTGTTGCACCTGCAACTGCAGTGCTGCAATCTCTTCTTGCTGTGCGAGAACAGTGGAGGCCAAACCCGAGATCAATTGCCTCAACTCGAGCGGGTTCACCACATTGGTATCTTCCACCGCATTCAAGTCATTGCCAAAGTAGATGAGGAAGGGAAGGAGGTCCGGGATGCCCACGTCTCCAGAGTTGTTGGCGTCTGGTTGAAAAGGAAGGACGATCTCGGAGGGCTGATTGGCCACAATGTCCAGCGTTTCAGCTGTGATCTCACTTTGTCCATGGACGGAAAACAATGCCAGAATGAGCAGGCACGACAAGGTGATTTCCCTGGGGAGAAAGGCAAAAGGAGCCCGAAAAGTCATGACAAGCGGTTTTGGATTATGTTGTAAATTACGGAGTGCGGCATGGACCACCAAAAGAAAAGGCCAACCCTGAGCGGATTGGCCTTTCTCTTGCGGTATCCAACGCCAATCAATTGCCCCAAAGGAGGAGGAAGTCCATCAAATCGCCGATTTGAACTTCACCGTCTCCATTGAAGTCAGGACAGACCTCGTAGCGGCATGTGTTGTCGTCCACTGATGCCAGGCGGTCAAAGTTGAAGGCGTCTGGATCGGTGCAGCCGGCAAACAAGCACACCCCGTGGTCCATGCCTGCCTCAGGACTGAAGTTGAGGGCTCCTGGGTAGTTGCACGTTGGCACACCACAAGCAGGGTTCCAGGGTCCAGCTGTTTGGTTGGCCATCAACCCGGCCAGCATTTCTTCAGCACTGAGAGGCTCTGCAGCACAGCCTTGCACAATCCAGTCGATGCCTCCCCATGATGGAGACGACAGTGCGTAGGCTTGAAGGAACTGCGTCAAATCCTCGACCTGCACGAGTCCGTCTTGGTTGAAGTCTGCGCTTGTTGGCACATTGGTGCACCATTGGCCAGAGTAGGTGTTGGCCTGTGGGTTGTACGTCACAAAACCACTGTCTGTGCAGCCTTCGAAGACACAACTTCCATCGTCTCGGGTCGCCGAGGCGTCGTAGTTCTCGGCAGTGGGGTACACACAACCTGAGCATGAGCTGAATTCACAGCTGCCATCTGCGGTGTTGGCGAAGGGGTCATAGTTGCATGCGCACGACTCCGTGCATCCTGTCACCACAAAGGCCTCACAATTGTCCAGCAGGCAATTCCCATCGCAATCAAAGTTGGCTGAAGGGAATTCACAGTACCCTGCAATCACGGCGCCGCCGTCAAAGTTGCAAGCCGTCTCATCCTGGCATCCCGAGCAGCTGTTGAAGTCACATGACCCGTCATTGACGTTGGCAGTCACATCAAAGTTGCAGGCTCCTGGAACCGTACATCCGCTGAACAAACATAGGTTCCCGTTTGAAGTGGCATCCACGTCGTAGTTGTCGGCGCCTTCGACCATACATCCCACGCAGCTGCTGAAATCGTAGCATCCACCCGCAATGGTGGCTTCGGGGTTGAAGTCACACGCCTGAGGGTTGGTGCAACCCGTGCAAGTCCCAAACTCACAGGTCCCGTCGTTGAACTGTGCGCTGGGGTCAAAGTTGCAGGCCACCGCCACGTTGCATCCAAAGGACACGCAGCTGAGGAAGTCGCAAGGTCCTTCTGCGCCGTAGTTGCAAGCCTCTGGATGAACACAGTTGTCGAGGAGGGCAACCCCGCCGCAAGGCGCGAAGTCACAGCTTCCAGGGAGGTAGAAGTTGGCCGAGGGGTCAAAGTTGCATGCGAAGGGCAAAAGACATCCACCCACCAAAGGCGCTTGGCAAGTGCCATTGTCGTCTGTCGCCTGTGGGTTGTAGTTGGAGGCTTCTGCGTCTGTGCACCCTGGGATTTCCAATTCATCGCAGATGCCATCTTCGTCAGAGTCATTCACACAAGCTCCGTCGCAGTCCAAGAAGTTGTTGGAAGGATAGCTGCACAGGCTCAAGTTGGTCACTGTCGCTTCAGGTTCGTAGTTGCAAGCCGCTGCGTCCGTGCAGCCCACACATGAAGAGAATTCGCAGGCTCCTACGACAAGGTAATCTGCCAAGGGGTCAAAGTTGCATGCAGCCACAATGTTGCATCCACCTACCAAACAGGTTCCATTGTCCTCAGTGGCATAAGGGTCAAAGTTGGGCGAATTCTGGTCGGTGCAACCAGGAACTTCCAACTCGTCACAAATGCCATCTTCGTCTTCGTCGCTCAAGCAATTGCCATCGCAATCGTAAGCAAAGTCAGGGAGATCACACAGTCCATTGTCCAAGGTGGCTTCCTCGTCGTAGTTGCAGGCCAGAGGGTTGGTGCAGCCTTGGCAACTTGTGAAGTCACAGGCGCCTTGGATTTGGTAATCTGCATCAGGGTTGAAGTTGCAGGCCGTCTCGAAGGTACATCCGCCTACAAAGCAAGAGCCGTCATCAAAGGCTGCATTCGGATCGTAGTTGGGGTTCGAGGCGTCCGTGCATCCTTGTTCGTCAGTGTCACAAATGTTGTTGTCATTGGTGTCTTCAAGGCAATCTCCTCCACAAACCCCAATGGCATCATCCTGGTTGCCATCGCAATCGCAATCTCCCTCTGGGATGTCAGAACATCCGCAATCAAAGACAGCCCCGGGTCCTCCGCAGACCCCACAGGAATCAATTTCGGCACATGACCCGTCTTCGAATGTCGCATCGGGATCATAATTGCAAGCTTCCGCATCCGTGCAACCCATGACTTCCTGCGCATCGCATAAGCCATTTGAGTTGTCATCTGCATCGCAGTCACCACCACATACACCCAAGGCATCGAGTTGGTTGCCGTCGCAGTCGCAGTCTCCGGCAGGGATGTCGGAACACCCGCACTCGAAGATTTCTCCTGGTCCGTTGCAGATGCCACAAGCATCAAGCTCACCGACACATTCGTCGACATCGTCACAGATGCCATCGGCATCGGCGTCAGTGGTGCAATCACCTCCGCAATCGCCAATGACGTCGAGTTGGTTTCCGTCACAGTCGCAATTTCCTTCAGGGATGTCGGAACATCCACATGGATAGATGGGGCCTGGTCCGTTGCAAATGCCACAAGCATCGACAAATCCCAAGCAATCTTCTACGTCGTCACAGATGCCGTTGTTGTTGCTGTCTTCTGTGCATGAACCACCACAGACTCCAATGGCGTCAAGCTGGTTCCCGTCGCAGTCGCAGTCTCCCTCTGGGATGTCAGAACATCCACACTCGTAGATGTCGCCTGGTCCGTTGCAGATGCCG